>JAOZLR010000128.1:0-3776 GCA_029934735.1 Bacteroidales bacterium | reverse complement strand
ATGAAATACTTTAGCGAGATCAAATAATATCTTCGCAAACACAAACAAAAGCCCTGTCCAGAAAATGGACGGGGCTTTTAATTTTTACTAATCCGCTTACCCGATTTTATCATTTAGCTCTTCAAGACTGATATTGCCACTGAAATACCTAATTACCTCCTTAAACATCTTCCTGTTTTCTTTTCGCAACACTATCAGTGCTGTGTTCATTGCCGATAATGATGTTGTTGGAATTCCGCCACCCAGCTCAGCCCATTGTCCTCCCACAAGCAAATTCTCAATTTCAGTAAAATGAGAAGCCACCTTATTCTTTATATTTTCTTTTCCCGGTCTGGTACCCATTATCGTACCACGATGGTTTGAGGTGTATCGCTCATATGTAACAGGTGTTGCTGCTTCGTAAAAAAGAATGTGCTTTGAAAAATCCGGGTTAATCTCATTATCCAATCTTTGAAAAAGCTTTTGTGCTATTTCCTTCTTCAATCCATAATATCCCCCCCCCCTTATTCGCCTGCCCTCTGGTGAGACTTCCGTTTTCCAGTAATCATAACTCTCAATATCAGCAGCCATATAAATAGTAACAATACCATATTCTTCAGGGCAAAGGCTTTTGTCCCTGGCTGAGGGTGAAAGTATATTTAACTTGCTATGGCCGGGATTTGAATCTTCGTGCTGATATCTTTCCAGATTATTTTTCATAAGCGATATCAACTCTTCTCCAAATCCCAGGTCTTCAGCAGGACAGTCAAGAGCTACCGAAACTGTGAATGCAGACTTGTATTGTTTTGAATTTCTAAGTCTTTGCAACACTTTTTCTGATATTTTCCCTTTTGGCAATAGGTCCCGATAAAGAGAATTCAGGTCGGAAGCAGCGACAATATATTTTGCATTAAGCTGTAATTGTTTCGTTTTTTGAACTGCTTTGACCCCTATTGCCTTTTCCCCTTCAAGTATTACTGACCTTGCCTCGGTGTTTAATAAAATATCGTTTCCAAACATCTTGTTTTTAGCAAGTAACCACTTTAAAAATTCAGCACTTCCGCCTGCAGGAGTCGAAAAATAATCATTATTCTTTGCCCACGCAAAAGGAAAGAGGCAGGATAACAGGTCACTTTCAGAACAAAAGACATCTTTGATGGCATCACCTTTAAAATATTTCGACAATCCCTTTTTAACACCTTTATCTCCTGAATATCTTATATGCTTTAAAATCGGTAAGACAATTGGCATTACGCGCAAATAGAAAGATAATTTTCCGAAAAAAGACATTGTTTCACTTGAGCGTACAAAATTTGACATTTTAAGTGACATATGTGACAATTGCTCTGCATGATAAAAAAACCTCCTGATTCCCTTTTCCTCATCAGGAAAGAGACTGGTAAAATCTGCTTTAACCAACTCCATATCTGGTTGCAGAAGAATCTTATGATTATCGGAGTAGTAATAATTAATACGCGACAAAGGGCGGGGACGCGGGTAATCATCGCCAATAAATGAAAAACAACGATGTGAAATGCCATTTTCGCCAAATTGATTGAGCCAATGAATGGCAGTATCAAAATGAAATCCCTTTCGTTGGTAGCCGGCAATATAACCTCCGGCTTGCTTTTCCTTTTCAATAATACAGCACTTTTGCCCCAACTTTCCAAGCATAGCCCCCAATGTAAGACCGCTGACCCCTCCTCCAATTATTACTACATTATAGTTTTTTTGCATTGTTTCTTTACAATTTTCTAACTCAATACGATCTAATTTATTTGGTCAAATAAAAAAAAAGATTCACATTGGCCACCAAAGATACGAGAGTTAGTTTAAAAATTGCATTAAAATTTTGAACAAAACAAAACCGAATATTTCACAAAATAAAAATAATACTTCCGATGTCAGGCTTTCAACACTAATGAGAATAATCAGAGAAGGATTTGGAAGACACTTAATATTAAGCCTTGATTATTAAAGAGTATTAGCCTCAATACCAAGATATATTGACAATACGATTAACAACCTCCAGGTCATTAAATCTACCCTTCCACCATCCCGTAAAGCATCTTTATCTCCTCAGCCCACAAGCTATCATCAGGTGTTTCGAGTATCAATGGGATATCATCAAAACGTGGATCGTTCATCAGTCTTTTAAACAAGCCTTCTCCGATAAAACCTATTCCGATACTGTGGTGACGGTCAACCCTGGTGCCCAGCTCCTTTTTTGAATCATTAAGGTGCATACCTCTCAGATATTGAAATCCGACAATATTTTTAAACTCCTCAAATGTCTTTTTGTATCCTTCTTCCGTTTTAAGGTCATAGCCAGATGTAAAAGTGTGGCAGGTGTCAATACAAACTCCAACACGACTTTTATCTTCAACCCTGTCGATAATATATCTCAGATGTTCAAACTTATAACCGAGATTTGTTCCCTGTCCCGCAGTATTTTCAATTACGGCTGTCACTCCATTTGTCTTGTCAAGGGTAATATTGATTGATTCTGCTATTGTTTTTAAACACTCTTCCTCCGAAACTTGTTTCAGGTGCGAGCCTGGATGGAAGTTGAGAAGTATAAGTCCAAGCTGTTCACACCGCTGCATCTCATCAAGAAAAGCACTTCTTGATTTTTCAAGATTTTCCTTTACCGGATGACCAAGGTTAATGAGGTAACTGTCGTGAGGCAGGATATGTTTTGACTTATATTCGTATTTTTCACAGTTCTCTTTAAAATTGGTGATATTATCTTTTGTAAGTGGTTTTGAGAACCATTGTCTCTGATTTTTTGTGAAAAGAGCAAATGCCTTTGCCCCGATCTCGTATGCATTGACAGGTGCGTTTTCCACGCCACCAGATGCGCTTACATGTGCTCCAATGTATTTCATATTTTTATTTTTGACAAAAATAGAAAAAGTATTTCCAAATACAATCTTTTGTATTTTTGAGGCCTGAAAAAATAGTTAATAACTTTTATAGGGCGGGAATATTCTGCTCATAACAGCAATAGCTCAAATGGAAAAAGTCGTACGAATACTGGCAATAAACCCCGGGTCCACTTCAACCAAGATTGCTGTGTATGAAAATGAAATTCCTGTCTTTATCAAGAATATCAAGCATTCCAAAGAGGAGTTGGATCGTTTTGATAAAATAACTGATCAGTTTCAGTTTAGAAAAGACCTTATCCTGCAACAACTTAAAAATGCCGATATTGATTTGAATTCTATTGGTGTAGTTGTCGGACGTGGAGGACTGTTGAGGCCAATTGAGTCGGGAGTATATCGCATTAACGACAGGATGATCCAGGATCTGCGACACAGTCCATTGGGAGAGCATGCTAGCAATCTCGGGGGATTGATAGCTGATGACATTGCACGCTCTTTACCCGGAGCAGAGGCCTTTATTGCCAATCCTGTTGTGGTTGATGAGATGGAAGATGTGGCCCGTATTGCTGGCCATCCTAAGTTTAAACGTATTTCTATTTTCCATGCATTAAACCAGAAAGCTGTTGCCCACGAGCATGCCAAATCCATCTTACGCAAATACGAAGACCTGAATCTGATAGTTGTCCACCTTGGCGGTGGAATTACTGTTGGAGCGCACCGCAAGGGAAGGGTTATTGATGTTAACCAGGGGCTTGACGGGGAGGGCCCTTTTTCGCCTGAACGTTCAGGGACTTTGCCCATTGGAGATCTTGTGAGACTTTGCTTTAGTGGAGAATATACTCAAAAACAGATAATGAAAATGATAAAAGGTGAAGGCGGTATTGTTGGTTATCTGGGGACTAATAATGCTTA
>JAOZLR010000127.1 GCA_029934735.1 Bacteroidales bacterium | reverse complement strand
TTCCTTTACAACTGCTTTCATATCATATTGCTGTTATGCGCGATTGTAATGTGGATATGCCACGGAATCTTGCCAAATCGGTTACGGTTGAATAAAAATGAGATTAGATTACCAAAAAAGTTGAATCGGAATCGGATATAGAAACTGGTTGGTGAGATGAGGTGAAAGGTGGATCGTCTATATTAGCATTTTACAATTTATTCTCCAGCATAATTTCTTCATCTCTGGTATCTCCTTCGCTGTCGAAATCACCTCGCAGATATCTGAAATGTTTCCGTGCTCTTGCAGTATAAACACTTGAAGGATAATCAATTAAAAGCAATTGGTAATACTCCATTGCTTTATCCTTATCGCCAAGTTGCTTTTCGTTTAGTTCGGCGAGAAGGAACAGTGCATCATCAGCAGTTATGTCATAAGAATAGTTGTCAACTATATCAGTAAGATAATTTGCTGCATTTTTAAACTCTCCATTCTTGATCATTATTTCAGCTTTCTTATATAAAACCTCGTCATAAATTGGATGACTAACTCCCAGCTCGAAAATAGAGTCAAGAATTTCCAAAGCCTCTTTATCATGATTTCTGAAAAGCAGAAGGTCGGCACGTGCATACATACTCAAGGCAACCGTGGAGCTATCAATATCAATGTTATCGCTGATCAGAACTGACAACTGCAATGCATCATTAGCTATGAATTTGGAAGTGGCGGCTTTCAGAACATCAAGCTGTGCCTTTGCCCAATCGAACTGGCCTATGTAAAATGATAGTTTTGCATTTTTGAATTTGGCAAGATGCCCGATGGGCTCATTTTTAAATTGCTTTTCAACCTGAGAGTAGAGTAGCTTTGCATCCCATACATTATCAACAAATAAAAGTATGTCAGCCAGTTCAATTTTGCACTGTGCAACATTCATAGGACTTGCATTTGGAATTTCAATTGCATAATTTAAAATATCAATAGCCTCATCTGTTTTATCGAGATAGAAAGCCTGCAAATGGCCGAGAAACTCCATAACCTGGATTGTTGTTGCATTCCGGCCGTAATCATCAAGAACTAAAATGTAATCCTTTTCCAGATCAGTCAGGTCGTCTTTAGTGTAATCAAACGATCCTGTGATCTTTTGATAGCGCGCATTCAGCAGGCCTATTCTGGCATCAAGATAATAAATATTGTTTTTGCCTTTTTTCAGAACATATTTGTATGAATCAATGGCAATATTGTATTCTTCATTTGATATGCAAAGTTCGGCAAGTTCCAAAACAATCTCTCCGTCACTTCCGGTTCTTTTGTCTATTGCTTTTGCCTGACTTAAGGCTAGCCCGAAGTTTTTCTCCTGAACAGCCAGCCAGTACAGCATTTCTGAAAAATATACCTTTTCAGGCTGTTTCTGAATTCTTTTTAGCAAAGCAATACGAAGCATTTCGGCTGTTTTCCCCTCTTTATCCTTATCAAGTACATCCTGCAGTCGGTACTCCACAATATCGACATTTGAATAATTGAAGTCGATATAATCAAGATATTGCTCTATCATTGCCCTGTAATCGCCTGTCTGCCTGTAAAGATTTCCAAGCTCAAGGTTAAAGGGATAGTCACTAATTAATTGCTGGCCTCTTTTATAAGTAATTATTGCATATTCCGGTTGACCCCTCATCAGAAAAGTATTGGCAAGGTCTTTAATCTGGTTGATGTTTGCGGAGATGTTTTTGATAGCTTCATCGTACTGACGTTTTGCCTTTGCACCGTCTCCGGCCTGTGAATAGACAAATCCAAGGTCAACGGTGTATCTCATCTGTCCTGGATATTTCTTCTTCTGGCTTTTTACCAGCTTTTCAGCTTTCTTAAACTCTTCAAGTTTTGTGAGACAGTAGAGATAATAGTGATAGTATATCTGATTTTTTTTCTCCTTAAAAAGTTTCTCATACAAAACTACTGCTTTGTCATAGTCGCCATTTCGGTAATATTGTGAAGCCAATTGCTCGTCGCTCTCTTTTTTCTGTTCTTTTGGTGGTGTTGCGGGATGAGGTGGATGGATTTCAACAGGTTTTAAAATACCATCGTTCTGCGACATAACCTGAATGCCGGAGAAAAGGAGCAAAACCGGAAGAAGATATTTTAGTAGCCTCATTTTTTTTATTGTTAAGATTTCTCTTAAAAACGCTTAATGCCTTAATGGTTTTATTACTTTAACATTCAATTTAATATTTGAACCATTAAGAAGTTAAGGCTGGTTAAGATTTTTTTTCAGACCCATTAATTCTATAATGCTTTTTTAATCAATAATTTCAAACCCCGTATAAGGTATCAAAGCCTCAGGTATTTTTATTCCTTCAGGAGTTTGATTGTTTTCGAGCAGTGCTGCAACAATTCTTGGTAATGCCAGGGCACTTCCGTTGAGAGTATGAGCCAGTTTTGTTTTTCCATCTGCATCCTTGAACCTTAATTTCATCCTGTTTGCCTGGAAATTCTCAAAATTTGAAACCGAGCTAACCTCAAGCCATTTTTTCTGGGCTCCTGAAAATACCTCAAAGTCATAAGTCAGAGCTGAGGTAAAGCTAATGTCGCCACCACAAAGCCTTAATATTCTGAAAGGAAGTCCAAGTGCGCGAACAAGTGATGCTGCATAGTCTTTCATCTGTTCCAAAGTTTCATACGATTTGTCAGGATGCTGAATCTGCACCATTTCAACTTTATCGAACTGATGCAGCCTGTTCAGGCCTCTAACATCCTTGCCATAAGAGCCTGCCTCGCGCCTGAAACACTGTGAGTAGGCAACATTCATAATTGGCAATTCTTCATTTTTCAGAATAACATTTCTGTAGATATTTGTTAAGGGAACCTCTGCTGTTGGAATCAGGTAAAGATTATCCACAGTAGCGTGATACATCTGTCCTTCTTTGTCGGGTAACTGCCCTGTTCCGTATCCGGAATTTTCATTAACCATTAGTGGTGGCTGGAATTCGGTATAGCCTGCATCCATTGCTCTGTCCAGAAAAAAGTTGATCAAGGCTCTTTGTAGCTTGGCACCTTTACCTTTGTAAAACGGGAAACCGGCTCCCGTAACCTTACTTCCAAGGTCAAAATCAATTATATCGTATTTCTTTGCCAACTCCCAGTGTGGAAGGGCATCATCACTCAGTTGGGGCATTGTTCCCTCCTCATAGATCATTTCGTTATCAGCATCACTATTTCCCTTTGGTACTGAAGGGTGAGGGAGGTTGGGTAATTGTATAAGCAGGTTATTAAGTTCAGAACTAACAGAATCAAGATTATCTCCCAGCTCTTTAGATGCTTTTTTTAGATCGGCTGTTTTTGTCTTCATTGCATTTGCCTCGTCAATTTTCCCCTGTTTGAACAGGCCTCCTATCTCCTTTGCAGCTTTGTTTGATTCTGCAAGCGTGTCATCAAGGTTTTTCTGAATATTACGCCTTTTAGCATCAAAAACCAGTATCTTGTCAATAATTGTGGTAGCGTCAAAATTTTTAACAGCAAGACGTTCAATAACTTCCTTGCTGTGCTCTCTAATATAATAGATCTGTAACATTATTATTTTTATTTAATATCTCCAGAATAATAATTTTATTTATGCACTGCAAAAGTAAGCAAAAAAAAATCCCTCAGGCCAGCCCAAGGGATTTGTATTTTTTTAAAATCAAATTTAGTTCGCCTGTTCATTCATGTCAGCGGGAACAACCGAAACGTATGATCTGTTGTCTCTTTTTCTTCTGAATTTAACAGTTCCGTTGGAGAGTGCATAGAGAGTGTGGTCTTTACCAATTCCTACATTATCACCAGGGTGATGCTTTGTGCCTCTCTGCCTGATAATAATATTACCAGCTTTTGCAAACTGACCACCGAAAATCTTTACACCCAGACGTTTACTTTCTGATTCTCTACCGTTATTCGAACTACCTGCACCTTTTTTATGAGCCATGGTTTCCTATTTTTTATTGTTATTTTCTGATTTATTTATTCTGAAATTATAGTTGACTATTTAACTAGTCTTCCTTTTTATCTTCAGCCTTCTTTTCCTTTGGAGCAGCCTTAGGCTTTGTCTCTTTCTTTGCTACAGTTTTTGGCTTAGCTTCTTTCTTCTCAGCCTCAGGCTTTGCAGCAGCTTTAGTTTCAACTTTTGATTTTGTCTCTTTCGCAGTTTTCACCTCTTTCTTTTCTGCTTTTGGAGTCTCTTTCTTAGCTTCGGCTTTTGGAGCTTCCTCTTTCTTCTCTACTGCTTTTTTCGTTTTCTTAGCTCCTGCTACGATTCCTTCAATCAGGACTTTGCTCAGGTATTGTCTGTGCCCGTTTTCCTTTTGATAACCTTTTCTTCTTTTTTTATGGAAAACAGTAACCTTGTCGTCTTTTAAATGCTCAAGGATTTTGCCTGAAATTTTAACACCTTCAACATTGGGAGTCCCGACAGAAACCTTGCTGTCGTTATCATAAAGCAAAACATTATCAAATTCAATCTTTGAATCTACTTCACCTTCAAGGCGGTGGACAAAAATCTCCTGGTCTTTTTCAACTTTAAATTGTTGTCCTGCTATCTCTACTATTGCGTACATTTTATTATATTTACTTATGTCTGAAAAATGGAGTGCAAAATTAGAAAAATTTTTAATTCTACAACTTTTTTTCTTGTAAATTTTTTAACTATTGAAATTTGAGAGGTTCTTTGCATTGAAAACAGGTAGACCTGAGCTGTTTTGTAGCAATATTTTTTGTGACAAATATGTTCAAAGCGTCCTTGATTGTGAATGCAGGTAGGAAGTTAAAGCTTCCCTTTTAATCCCGGATGAGAAAGTATGTTAAGTACAATTGTCTGGAATGAATCGTCATCAAGGTTTTTTAGATATTTTTTCAGGTCTCTGAATTTTACCTGTTTTTCTTTTTCCGAATTTATAATTGATACGACATCTTTATATTGAGAAACCTTCAGCTCGCTTTCAAGAGATTCAATAATAACTTCGACAGGAATGTTGTTATTCCCTGTCTTCACAGGTGCCCCGAAAGCTTTTAGCTCATCTATTGATGCTTCCAGAATCTCTTTACCAAGCTTTTTACAGGTTTCGAGATATGATGTTTTGCCGGAAGTATCCCTTAGCGCCCAGCTTGAGTAGTCATAATCTATCTTCTTTACCTCTTTTATTTTCTGATTATCTTCTCCGAAAATTCTGCCTAATAGAATAATGGTATATTGTTTCCATGCGTCAAGATCAAAACCTTTTGCATCAAGTTCTTTTATACGATCTTCAAGTAATTTTATATCTTTCATTTTTTGTTAAAATTTAAGTTACCAAATATACAACATTTTATTTTACTTAAAGAAGAAAAGGCCGGAGAAAAAATTCCCGGCCACACTTCAAAGAATCCTATGGGATTAGCCATAGTCAATTTATGTTTAACTATTCACTTACTTTTTGATAATTTTCTTCTTGAATATAGTTCCATTCTGATTGTACAGTACTATTAAATATATTCCTGTTTTTAAATCCGAAATGTTTAAAGCTATTATATTGTTACTGGTAGCAATGTCTTTAACAATATTACCAAGGAGGTTGGTGATCATCACCCTTTTGTAGCTTTCTGATCCTTTAATATTTATTATATCAGTCGCAGGATTAGGATATACAACAATTTCATTATCATTCAGGTAACTGTCAACAGCAGTAATAGAAGTCTGGTTGAAATAAAATGCTCCCATATCGTTTGTTGTTCCGTCCGGATCGAAAGCCAAAGATGGATTACCACTGTCAATGCAGGGTGATTTTGTAAAGTCGCCTGCTGGATAATCATCCCATTGTAAAGTATAATCTTCCTCATCAGGATTTGAAAACAGGGGATTTGCGTCTATATTGCCTTCTCCTTCATACCCACCTTCAATATCAGAATAGGAGATTTCGGGAAGCTCGTTTCCTGTAGATATCTCAAGAGGCAGATTATTCCAGAAAATAGAATTAATCACAGTAGCTGAATGCAGTGATGAGTTATTCAGTAACATCCCGCCAGCATCTGCAATAGCTGTATTATCTGATATTGTTGAGTTAACAATGTTGAGGTCGGATTCCATAATATTTATTCCTCCTCCATTTTCGTTTGCATTATTGCGGATAATCAGAACGTGATCAAGGCTAACCGAAGCCATATATTCGGCGCTGATACCGCCACCATTAACAGCACTGTTCTCTTTTAATACACAATTTGTTAATGTTGTAAATCCCATCATGCAACTCACTCCACCACCATTTGTCGCTATGTTTCCATTGATTTCAACATTTTCTATTATCACGTTTGCATCCATTCCAACATTTACACCGCCACCGTTTGAGGAAGTAAAATTATCAGCAATGATTCCATTAATAAATGTAGATGTTCCGCTACCGTTAACAGAAACGCCTGATCCAAAATTATTTGAAATTTCAAAGCCGGAAATCGTAGGGTCTGAAGAGTTTACTCCAATTCCGCCAATAAAATTTCTGTTTACTTTAGAATCATTAATATTTATATCAGAAAATTCGTTAATTGAAATGCCGAATCCAAGGTTGTTTTTTATACTGCTATTATCTATTTCCAGATTGGAGTAATCCATACAAAAGAGTCCGTTGCTGCTGCTATATTCTATTTTGCAGAAATTTAGAATTGATTTTTCGGTTTGTGTTGATGTGTAACCGATAAAGCTTAGTCCCTTCCATCCGTTGTAAGTGCCTGTTGAAAATCCTGTAGTATCGGCAGAGGTGAAAATAATAGAGTCGTTTATACTGCCATTGGCAGTTATCCTGCCTATAATTGTAAAAGTATAATTCCCTTGAAATATAATCTCAACACCAGGTTCTATTGATAATTTTTTATC
Source organism: Bacteroidales bacterium (assembly GCA_029934735.1). GTDB lineage: Bacteria > Bacteroidota > Bacteroidia > Bacteroidales > JAADJA01 > JAADJA01. Next base: position 443 of record JAOZLR010000127.1, on the reverse strand, counting down.
AGCAGGAATAGTTATGTTCCCATTAATAAAGAATGGACTTTCAGAAATATTCCAATTTCCGAAAACATCTCCCTCTTCAATAATTGTCTGTGAAAATGATGTTAGTGTAATTATGATGAAAAATATGACACCTGTTATTCCTTTTTTCATTTTACCTTGTTTTTGTAATATTGGAGGAATAACCCTTGAAATTATTCCCCCATATATTTTGTACTACCTTGATTTGCTGTAATGGTAATGCCAAAAACTATGCAAGGAATGAATTAATCAGAAGATATGCAATACTATGACTAGAAATAAAAGTGTCATTATGGATTGAAAAACAGCTTGTTAATAGGCTTTTGTTACTGGTATTGTTTTAATGAAATGGAGAAATCTCAGGTGTAGATGTAGTTTGTTAATTTCCAAATTTGGGAAGAGAAAATAGTATTTAGTCCAAAAAT
>JAOZLR010000126.1:4957-7289 GCA_029934735.1 Bacteroidales bacterium | reverse complement strand
GGTCTTGCAACTGCAATGGCAATTGCTCTGGTTATCTTCCTGTATATTGCAAACGAGCTTAGCACCGATAATTTTCAAAAAAACAGGGATAATATTTATCTGATTTCAGTTACGGATTATTATTCAACTCCCCCTGTTTTGTTAAAATCTGTGGGTGATAATATCCCGGGACTTGAAAGCAAATTGCGACTTTGGAGAGGCGATCTCGCTGCTAATAGAGAAAATGACAAGATTAATTTCACTACCTATTTTGCCGATTCATCCTTTCTTAATTTTTTCAGTTTTAATTTGATAAGAGGTGATAAAGCAAATGTGTTAAAAGAAAAGGGACAGATAGTGTTGACTGAATCCCTCGCAAAAAAACTATTCGGAACAACTGATGTTGTAGGTAAAACCATTGACCTGGGGTGGGTTATCTCAACCGAAAAGCATACCTATATGATAACCGGCATAATGGAAGATGTACCTGACAACTCCAGCATTAGATTTGAGGCTGTTACAAATTTTTTCAGTTTGGAGAATTTGTTTAGAAAGGATTTTGAAGATGATTTTTCGGATTGGAGCTACATCTCTTTATTTCTGTTGAACAAAAACACCGACCTGGATAGATTCAAAAAAACATTCGATAAGCAGTTAACCAACTTCTTTTTGGAAAATAACGAAGGTGCAACTGAAGAGGATTTTGAGGACGAAGAATTCAGTGAACTGACAAGGTTTTCCTCACTCTATTTCGATCGTCCTGATATCCATGTTTTCAGGCAGGGAAGCAAAAATTATATCTACATCTACCTTTCAATCGCAATATTCATCTTATTGATTGCCGTGGTAAATTATATAAATCTGAGTACAGCCATTAGTTTTGAACGCAATAAAGAAACCGGAATAAGAATGGTTTTTGGAGCCAGGAAAAAACAGTTAATAACTAAATTTTTAATAGAGAGTGTAATAATCACCTTCCTGGCTTTTGTTTTAGCTTGTATGATTGCAGAAATTGCCTTGCCAACAGTGAACAGCCAAATACCGGATGATATACACATGAGTCTTTATAAAAATCCGGGAATCTTTATTGCTTTCATCATAGGGTCACTTATTTTCGGGATTATCAACGGACTTTTCCCAGCCTTGTACCTTAGCAGGGTGGATGCTGCCAAAATTTTAAAAGGAGAGCTTACCAAAGGAAAAAGAGCTGCCAATATGCGTTCGGGATTAATTATTTTCCAATTTCTAATATCATCCATACTCATCTCATTCACACTGACAGTTTTTCTGCAATTATCCCATCTGAAAAATATGGATATGGGTTTCGATAAAGAAAATGTAATTCGTATTCCATTAAAAATGAATATTCAGGAGAAGAAGAAACTGTTTAAAGCTGAGGTATCAAATCTTCCTTTTGTAGAAAAGGCTTCCATAGCCCGTGGTGTTCCGGGCGAAGTGTATATGGGCTGGGGGCGTTCTTATAAAGATGAGGATATTCATTTTACAGCAATGCCTGTTGATGAAGATTTGGTCGGCCTTCTAAATATGAAGATTACCAAAGGAAGAGATTTCAATAAGAGTGATTTGCAGGGTGCTTATATCATAAATGAGGCTCTTGCTAAAAAACTGAAAACCGAAAATCCTGTGGGTGAAAAAATAGAGAACAACCCAATTGTCGGAGTTGTGAAGAATTTCAACTTTCAGTCGGCAAGGTTTCATATAGGCCCTCTGGCAATGTACTTTGGCAAAGGGTTTTCCTATCGCAATTTTTTACTTGTTAAATTATTGCCGAACACGAACCCTGAGAAACTTGATGAAATTAAGGCTATATGGGATTCATATTCTCAAGAATTTCCGTTTGAATATTCCTATCTTGATAAAAGTCTTGAAAAATTATATAAGGATGAAAAAAGACTTGGCAATCTGTTCACACTATTTTCTATTTTATCTCTTTTTATTGTCTGTATAGGGCTTTTCGGTCTTTCGGCCTATGTAGTAAAACAAAAGACAAAGGAGATTGGGATAAGAAAAGTATTGGGTGCATTAAGCGGAAATATTCTGGAATTGCTGTCAAAGAAATTTTTACTTCTTGTAATTATAGCCAATATTATTTCCATACCACTTGCCTGGTATTTGATGGATATCTGGCTGACAAACTTTGCAAACAGAATTTCAATACCATATTATGCATTTGTTGTAAGTTTTGTTGTTTCAGTAATAATGACGGTTTTAACAGTTAGCTGGCAGGCATTGAAGGCGGCAAGGCTTAATCCGGTGGAGGCTATTAAGTATGAGTAGCTTTTGGAGAGGGAGTGAAAGGGGAATTATAAAACATAACGGCTCGTATGAATCA
>JAOZLR010000126.1:0-4857 GCA_029934735.1 Bacteroidales bacterium | reverse complement strand
AGTATTTTGATGTTTATGTACGTTTATAATGAGCTTACTTATGACGATTTCCACAAAAACGGGGATAGCATTTACAGGGTAATCCTGAAAATGGAAAATAAGGAAGGAAATGCAGATATTTCGGCAATTACGAATGCAGCTGTGGGGCCGTCAATGGTGAAAGAGTTTCCGGAAGTACGAAATATGGTTCGTTTTTCTGCTCCTGTCGGAGGGTTTTTTAATAACGGAGAAAAAAGCTATAAAGTAAACAATGTCAGTTATGCCGATTCTTCTGTTTTCAGTGTTTTCTCTTTTAATCTGATATCTGGAGATCAGAAAACAGCACTGACAGAACCTTATGCAGTAGTGCTTACCGAAAAAACGGCTAAAAAAATATTCGGTGATGAAAATCCGGTTGGAAAGGCAATACGATACAACAACAATGACAGCTACCTGATAACGGGAGTGGTTGAAGACCCGCCCGAAAATTCCCAGCTTAAATTCGGGGCACTGCTTTCGTCCACAACTCTCTATAAAATGAAAAATATGTTTCTCGGCTGGGATGGAGGATACAATTACTACACTTATGTTCTTTTAAATGAAAACAGTTCGGTTGAGAACCTTAAAGAGAGGTTCTCAACCTTTATGGAGGAACAGATAAACCGCGAATACAGGGATGTGGGTTGGTTTGTAACATTAATTATTGAACCTCTTCGTGACGTACATCTATACTCTATTGCCGATTACGATTTATCCTCAAAAGGAAGTCTTAGCAGGCTATACATTTTTACAAGTATTGCAATTTTCATTCTTTTAATAGCCTGCGTCAACTTCATAAATCTGTCAACTGCACGCTCTGTAAAAAGGGCAAAGGAAGTCGGCATGCGCAAAGTTACAGGAGCCACAAGAGGTCAGCTAATCTCACAATTTCTCAGTGAATCAATCCTTATTTCAATAATCTCATTAATATTTGCACTTCTGCTAATCGAACTTGTTCAGCCTGAGTTTAACAGATTAATATCGGCAAATCTCAATTTCTTCAAACAATCGAATTATATATTAATTTTCAGTTTGTTAGCCGTAACTCTTTTTGCAGGTCTTATTGCAGGCAGTTTTCCGGCCTTTTATATGTCGGGATTTCAGCCGGTTGCAATACTGAAAGGCTATTTTAATACGATGAAAGGAAAACCGGTTTTAAGGAATGTTTTGGTAACCTTTCAGTTTTTTATTTCGGTTGTCCTTATTGTTTCTACAATTGTAATAATTCGTCAGTTGGATTTCCTGAACAGCAAAAGTCTTGGATTTGACAAGGATAATGTGGTGCTGGTGGAGCTTAGCAGCGAAACGGCAATGAAAAAGGCAATGGTTATTAAAAATCAATTCAGAAATGTTCCGGGTGTGACAAGTGTGGCTGCCTCAACATCTTATCCGGGTGTCGGGCTTACAATGAACGGCTATTTCCCTGAGGGTTATGATAATTCCATTATGATCCACGTTATGGATGTTGATTATGATTACCTCGGCCTTATGAACCTGAAAGTTGTTCAGGGACGGAATTTTTCACAGGAATATGGTACCGACTCAACATCATACCTGATAAACGAAACCCTTGCAAAGCAGTTGGGCTGGAACGATCCTGTCGGGAAATATATCCGCAGAGGAGAAAAGCACAAGGTTATCGGGGTGGTAAAGGATTTCAATTTCTCATCCCTTCACGATAATATCGGGCCGCTCATTATTACAATGAAACCGTGGGATTATTATTACTATCTTTCGGTTAAGATAAACCCTAAAGGCAAGGAGAGCACAATAAAAGCTCTTGAAAAAGTCTGGGCCGGAATTGTAAACAATGAGCCGTTTAGCTACCATTTTCTTGCTTCGGCAATTGTTGCCAATTACAACACAGAACGTCAAACAGCGAAGGCTTTCATCTGGCTTGCGATAATATCAATCGTTATTGCCTGTCTCGGTTTGTACGGTCAGGCGGCCTTCAGTACTGAGCAGCGGACAAAAGAAATAGGGATTCGGAAAATAATGGGGGCCACGGCATCGGATATTCTTTCGGCCTTATCAGGCAATTTTGCAAAAATTATATTAATTGCAAACTTCATTGCTTGGCCTGTTGCCTGGTATTTTATGGATAAATGGTTACAAACTTTTGCCTTTCATATTGACTTTGCCTGGTGGATGTTTGGGACAGCCCTGGGCTTATCATTGATAATTACAGCCGGAACTATTTTTTCACAGGCTTATAAAGCTTCAAGGGCCAATCCGGTGGATGCCTTGAAATATGAATAATTAACAAAGAAATGAGCAAGCGTGCACGCTTGCATTGATCAACAAGCGTGGATGCTTGCTCATAAAAAAAAGAAATATAATCCGGAGTTTAGTAAAATCGTCGTTCAGAAACCTGCAAAGGTTCAGGTTATTTAGTTTGATAAATATACCCCCCGTACAACCATTTTCTTTATAACAATGTCATAAGTTTGATAATACAATAATTATGTATTTAATTTTTAAAATTTAATAATATATTATGAAAAAAGTTCAAATTTCCTTAATGTTCATCCTGTTTGCTTTTATGGCAAATGCAGGAGTGATTGAACAGACGTATTACTTCAACGACTACAAAGTACTGGAAGGAGAAACATACCAGTCTATTTGGCTTGAAAATTCTTTACTAACAGGTCGTACCGGAGAACCTGTATTACCATATTCGGAAGTAACCATTATGCTTCCTCCTGGAGAATCGGCTGTCAGCATTGAATTCATCGGAGAGGATGAAACCGCAATACCAGGTTTTTTCACACTCTATCCCCGTCAGCAGTCCAGAACGCTGAATGATAACAGTCCTACTGAGTTTATCAAAAATGAAACGGTTTATGATACTGATGCTTTTTATCCTTCCAAGTCTGTTGGCGAATTGTTGACACAGTTTATGAATGGCTATTCATTTGCGATGTCAACCTTCACTCCTTTAAAGTATAATCCTGTTACTGGACAGGTTACATTCTATCAAAAGGTAACCATTAAAATTACAACCCAAGCATCGCCTGCTGCGTCAAAAGCCTTGCAGAATTTAAGCAGCACAGAAACGGTAAAAGAAAAAATAATGAGGTTTGTGCAAAATAAGAAAATGGTTGCACAATATCCAGCCGATAATAAAAGCGCAGACGATTATCAACTGATGATTATTACAACTGCCCAGTATGAAAATGATTTTGAAGATTTAAGAGCGATTTATATTGACAGGGGAGTTAAAAGTGAAGTTGTAACAAAGGAATATATTACTTCCAACATTTCGGGTCAGGATGTTCAGGAAAAAATAAGAAATTATATCATTCAGGAATATCAAAGCAATAATGTGGAATACGTCCTTTTAGGTGGTGATGTAGAATTGATTCCATACAGGGGTTTCTACTGTCATGTTCAGTCAGGTTCAGGATATGAAGACAACGGAATACCAGCTGACCTTTACTATTCCGGTTTGGACGGTACATGGAATGATGACAACGATAATCACTGGGGGGAGCCTGGTGAGGATGACCTTCTTCCTGATATTGCGGTTGCCCGCTTCCCTTTCAGTAATTCAACTGAACTCACCAATCTGAAACATAAATCAATATCATACCAAAACAGTCCTGTTCTCGGAGAATTTACAAGTCCTCTTCTCGCAGGAGAACATTTATATTCAGGTCCTGAAACCTGGGGAAAAGATTACCTGGAACTTCTTATAGGTTTTCATGACGATAATGGCTATACAACTATTGGTATTCCTGAAGATAATAATATTGAAACACTTTATGAACATGACCAGTCCTGGGGTGGTAATGATTTAATGGCTAAAATTAACTCCGGGAAGCAATTTGTTCATCACGTTGGACATGCAAACGAAACCTATGTTGCTCATCTTTCAAGTTGGGATATTACCAATTCAAATTTTTCAGGAGCCAACGGTATTGATCATAATTATACATTTCTTCAAACGCATGGATGTAATTGTGGATCATTTGACTATGACGACTGCATCCTTGAAAAGATGGTAACAATTCAGAATTTTGCTGTTGCCGTGATTGGAAATTCAAGGTATGGCTGGTTCAACGAAGGACAGACTGAAGGCCCTGCCGCACACCTCCATCGTGAAATGGTTGATGCTCTTTACAATGAAAAGATGAATCATCTTGGAGCTGCCTTTGCCGAAAGCAAAATACAAACTGCACCATGGGTTACTGCTCCCGGTCAATGGGAAGAAGGGGCGCTGCGCTGGAATTTCTATGATATAAATATTCTCGGAGATCCTGTTTTAAGTGTTTTAACAGATGAGCCCATTTCAATTGAAACGACATATCAAAATTCTATCCCTATAGGTGTTCCTTCTACAAATGTTACTGTTACAAGTGGAGGTTCTCCAATGGAAAATTTTACTTGTACGGTTATTAAAGACGGTGAAATCTACGGTGTTGGCTATACAGATGCATCAGGTAATGCACAAATTGTTTTCGATCCTGTTTTTATAGACGTAGGTGATGCGCAGCTTATTATTTCTGGCTATAATTGCCTGCCAACCTATTATGATATTCAGATTATACCCAATGGTGGCGCATATATTTCATTTTCCGAATTTCAGATTGATGACTCACAGGGAAACAATAACGGAGAGGTTGATTTTGGTGAGACGATCGGACTTACAATTGAGGTTGAGAATGTTGGAACTGTGCAGGCTGACAATGTTCAGGTTTCACTTTCAACAACTGACAGCTATATAACAATAACTGACGCAACCGAAAACTACGGAAATATTGCAGGAGGCCAGACTGCAAGTGTAACAAACGGCTTCGCCTTTGAAGTTGCTTCGGATATTCCTGACCAGCATCTTGT
>JAOZLR010000125.1 GCA_029934735.1 Bacteroidales bacterium | reverse complement strand
TTTTTCATAATATCTGGTTTTTATAATATATTGATTAAATAGATGTGTTTTGAGGATGGCAAATATACAATTATTGTTAATCATTGTCAAGTATTTTACTTTTTTTTTGAGATTAATTTGGTGCAGTAGATTATTTATTTACTTTTATCCATTAAAATTAGAATAATCATTTATGAAATTAATAATAAAATCATTGAAAATTTGTGCTCTGTTCTTTTTTATATTGGGCTTTAGTATTAATGTTAATGCGCAAAAATCTGAAATCCTACAGCAGCATTACGATAACGAGTTTCAGAGTTTTAAGGAATTTGTTGCGAAAAATGCAACGGTTAAGGGCGACACCAATATTGATATTAAGTTTTATTTTCTTAATCTTGAAATTGGCGTTGAATCACCATTTGTGGGTGGAAATGTGCTTTGCCGGTTTGAGCCCTTGGTTAATAACCTGAATTCCTTCGTCATTAACCTGAACAGTTCACTTACTGTTGATAGTGTAAGTTTACCCTGCGATACTTTTACTCACACGGGAAGCGATATTTTGATTAATCTTGAAAGCTCATTTAATCCCGGCGATATAGTCGAACTGACAATTTACTATCACGGTGTGCCTGTGCTTGCCGGTGGATATAAAGGGTTGAGATACGAAACTCACGGGAGTAATGAACCTATTATTGCCACTCTTTCAACTCCTTACGTTGCTCATTACTGGTATCCCTGCAAAGACGGGCCTGAAGATAAGCCGGATTCTGTTTATGTGGATATTACAATTCCTAAACTTACATATAACGACATTGATGTGATGGCTGTCTCAAACGGAATCCTTGAAAATGTGATTGATAATGGCGACACTAAAACTTACCAATGGCGACATCGCTATCCGGTAGTAACATATTATGTGATGGCTGCTGTTTCTAATTATGTTCTTTTTCAGGACGAGTTTAACGGTACAGGAGGAGAAAGCTACCCGCTGGATTATTATGTTTTTAGTGAAAATTTGAACAGCTCGCAGCAGGGCGTGGAGGATATGCCTGATGTTCTTCAATTTTTCTCCGATGTATTCGGGATATATCCTTTTAGCAATGAAAAATATGGGATGACTGAACTTGGTTTCTACGGAGCAATAGAAAATCAAACCAACACAATCACCAACAATATGTCAACTTCCTGGTTTATGATATCAGTCCACGAACTGGCCCACCAGTGGTTTGGTGATATGATTACCTGTCAAAACTGGCATCATGCCTGGCTGAATGAGGGATTTGCCGTCTATTCGGAAGCCCTCTGGGCGGAACATCTGAACGGTTACCAGGCCTATCTGAACTATATTCATAACGATCAGTATTTTAACGGAGGAACACTCTACCTTCAGAATGCCCAGGATACTTTTAATATCTTCCAGCCTATAATTTACAAAAAAGGCGCTTACACATTGCATATGTTGCGGGGTGTGGTTGGTGATGAGCTGTTTTTCGAGGCTTTACTTAATTATTCTACAAATCCGGAGTTTATATATGCTGATGCTACTACGGAAGACCTTCAACTGGTTTTTGAAGAGACTTCCGGTATGGACCTAGATTTCTTTTTCGAGGAGTGGGTATATGATGAATACTATCCTTATTATTTTTACAATTGGGTACAGAATGATGATAATAGTGTTGTAGTTGCTATTAAACAAGTGCAGGATACGTGGGGATACAGACCTGTTTTTGTGATGCCTGTGCGTATAAGGTTTGATTTGTTAAGTGGTGCAGACACCACTATTACAGTTTGGAGCGACCAGCAATTACAGCAATTCTCTTTTAATCTTCCCGAACAACTCCTTAACGTACATATTGACCCGGAAAAATGGATTTTGCGGAAGGAGGAATATTCTCCTGATGTCCCTGTTGGAGTTCCTAATAATAGATATGACAATGACATTGTGGTGAGTCCGAACCCGTTTAAAAATAGACTCATCATTGAAATACCCAAATTGAATGGCAGTTTATGCAGGTTTACTTTGTTTGATATAAATGGTAAGATAGTTAGCAACAATACTATTGTATCGGAAAAGAGAACGGAAATAGCTTTGAAGAATATCGGCAATGGAGTTTTCTTTTACAGGATATCTGACGCTTTAGGGAAAGTGATTAAAACAGGAAAGGTTTTTAAAAGATAGGTTTTGTATTGACAAGCGTGGACGCTTGTCACATCAGAGTGTGGACGCTTTAGTCATTTTGAGCGAAGTCGAAAAATGTATTATTTTGGTAGTCAATTAGATTTCGACTTCGCTCAATCTGACAATTTCGTTATAAGGACTTTATGGACAGTCTCAAGATATAAGCTTTTGGATTAGCCCATCCGCAATCCCCTGCTAAAATCCGAAAGAGTCCGGCCTCTACTTAAAAGGTTTCAAAAAATGTCAATCGCCGATAATTAGCAATAATCCCTTACCCGGATCAATTGTGATTGCGTCATTTATATTTAATTCAGCCCTCTCCTGAAAATCCTTTATTTCAGGTGCATAGATTTTAGCATTTTCCGGTGAAATACCAAGTTTATCCCAATTAATCTGTAATTTTATTTTGGTTTTTTCATCAGCCCAGCTTGCCAGGGCAACCATTGCTTTACCATCTTTTAGATAAACTGTTGCAATAACATCTTTATTGCTGGTTTTTACAGGACAGTGAGGAACCCAATAACCAATCATTCTGCTGTCGGTAATTCCGAATTCATCCCAGGCTTTCCATAGTGGAGCAGGATCACCTGACCAGGGTGCGCGTGCCGTCATTCCAAATACCATTCCCCTGTATGGGTTACCACCATCCTGAAGCATTTCACCCATTAGACCGTAAGGCAATCCGGAGACTTCTATTAGCCAGTAATCGGGTTTATTTTCATATTTGAAATACTCGCCAAACCAAAGTCTGTCAATATAAGGGAAATGTTCAAGGTAAAGATTGGCACTATTTGCAAAACCGTCATTATAATTGAACTGGTTTGCAGAATGGAGGTCTATCAGCGGGTCGGGTCTTTTCTCCAGAATCTTTCTCATACGCTTCATAGTTGTTCTGTCGAAGGCAAGGTCATCAATGTATAAGCCATCAATGCCAACATTATCCACAAGCCAATTAAGCCCTTCAACATAGTAGTTATGCCATCTTGAAACCCCTGTATTCAGAATTGCAGCATCTTCAACATTTGAGGAAAACCAGGCAGCAATATAATCATCATTCAGAAGGTGCTCCTGTAACCAGGAATAACCACCGTTTTTGCCATAATTCTTTAAATTCCTGCTAAAGGAGCGGGATGCAAATATTTCTCCGTTAAGACTTTGAATTGCAAAAACTTCCGGAGCGTGATTAGACAATTCCCTTACAGTATAATAGATTTTTACCTGCATATTTTTGCTATGCGCCTCATCAATATATGTTTTCATAGAATCCGGTCTGAGAAACGGATAATTTATGTATGGATTTATCGCTGTAGCATGATGCACATTAACTATATTGGCTCCGTACTCTTTTATTGAATCCAGAGGGAAATATTTATGATAATAGCGATTTGCAAAATGCTTTTTTGTATCCACTGGTTTAAAAGGGGTTATCAAAAGGCTAAAGTTATAATGCAATTCATCACCTTTTTTAAGTGATCGCTGACCTGTATATGCTTTTGCAATCAGAGTGCTGTCGACTCTAATAAAGCTAAAACCACCTTTGCCATTATTAAACCATGACGGAGGCATATTAAGAGGCTTAGCCTGATAGAAGTTCGTATTCAGAGGACGCTCATAGTTTTCATCCCACATACGTAGTTGTATTCCGGCATTTACATCTCCCAGCCAGATCGCATCCTGGTTTTTCTTGACATCCCATTTCCATTCAAACTTATCAGGACAATAACCTCCAACCTGCCCCATCCCCATAGTGTATTTGGCAACATCCCCTTTGTAGGGAAGCAGAAGAGAAATGTCTTCAATGTTCAAATTTTCTGTGGCTGTCAGTATTATATTATATTCGACATATCCGTCAAATTCAATTTTTGCATTCACTTTCATCAGCAGCTTGTCCGCAATATTTTCGGCCTCCCAGGTAGCCACACCTGGATTATGCTTGACAAGATCGTACCTCCTGTTCTTCCAATTGACTTTCTCCTCACTGGATTTAGTTATAACCAAAGAAACCGGACTACTAAGAATTTCTCTCCCTTCATGATCTATTCCTGTCAGTTCGTAGTTTATCAAACTTCGTATTGATTCCGGAAAACCAAGACTATCTATTTTTAAAGTCTTTCCCAAAATGTTGAATTCATTACCGGAAACAACAACCGGAGTGTAAGGCTTTACAATGTTATTGTTTTCTGCAATTGTCGAATTCAACCATCTCAGTCTGGAATGACGCCAGGGCTCATCATCGCCCCTGGTTTCCAGAAGGTTATCCGATACATTTAAGGTAATATCAATACTTTGGACTTCGGAATCTTCTCCTGAAATTTTCAGTTTTCCATTGTAGGATTGTGCTTTTATCTCCTTAGGTATATCAATACCAATCCAAAGAGGCTGAACATGCCCTGCTTCGATATTGACCGTCTTTTTCAATGGTTTACCATCCCAGTTGGTGCCCTGGAGGTTAAAGCAGGTAAGTGCAGAGCTCGGGATTTTTGATTTTCCATCTGAGCCATTCAAATCGTCAAATTGAATATTAATATTTTTAAAATCACTATTAAGTGGATATATACCCAACTGAAAGGTGAAATATTCTCCTTTATCAGCATTACCGATAAATTCATTGGTCGTTCCCTCCTGCGCCCACTTTTCAGGAATATTGCTTGTCATCCTGATTGGGAATTTCCGGTCTGTCGTAAAAACCAGAAATGATTTATTAGCGTTATCCTTTAACAGTTTTTTCATTTCAGCAGCAGTTGCAATATGTTCCATTGGAGTGAAGGCGTTAAATTGATCTTTCGATTCCAGAATAACGAATTTTGCTCTAGGGAATTTATCATTGGAGGGCTTGATATTATTTCTATTAATCCAGTTCAAGGATGCTGTTTTTTCTGGCGGATTATAGGTTACCTTTGGATAATATGAACCTTTTTTAGTGAAGGGCATATAGTAAACATAGTATTTTCCCGGCACGGTCTGAGGTTGGAAAACTATTTCTCCAAACTCCCTGTTGATATTCACTCTTTTAAGGTTTGTAATTCTTTTACCTGTTTGTGCATCAAATATTAGAATGTCTAAAGTTTCCGGATGTAAATCTCTTCTTTGCCATGGGATATGGGTCAAGACAGCATCACTATTAATGTTAACCTCAATAATTGCCCGGTGATTTCCAAGTGTGTCGCTTCCCTGGAAATAAAACTGTTGGCCTGAAGCAAAAAATGCACCTATAGAGATAAAAACCAAAGATAGAATAAAGGTCCTTTTCATATTTTTACAAATTTGAAGATTAAGTTCCAAAAGTATTACATTTTCACATCTTGTTAATAACAATTTTTAATTTCGCTCAAAATTTGCAACTTGAACCTACCCTTTGGTAAGTAAAATCTAAAATCAATACGATTTTTTGTATTTTTGCTCTCGAAAAAATAAGTGTAGGAGACTTTCAGCATTTCAATGTAGGGACACAGATGCAAGAAGATGTCTATATCTGGCAGTCCTCTCTCGAATATACATCTGGTGTTAAAATTACCGACAAAGGAGATGTAACATTGATTCGATAAATAGAGTACAACGGGAAAGGCTGTTCTTATTATCCTTTTTTTTCTTAGGAAGAATTGCTCTGAAAATATTTTATGAAAATTACACTTTCTATCTTAGTTACCATTATGTTTATGCTTGCGGGAGAAGTCCCTTGCAAGTCCGACTGGGTTTTGGTTAAAGATATCAACGATATAAAGATATACTCACGCTTAAGCGAAGGGACGAACATAAAAGAAATAAAAGCCAATGCAAGCATTAATGCATCAATGGCAACTCTTGCAGGTTTGCTGATGGATGTGGAAACATTTACACAATGGATGCCAAACGTTAGAAGTACTGAAGTCCTAAAAAGAATTAGCGAAAAAGAGATATACTACTATGTTGAAGTAAAAGTCCCCTGGCCTTTTACTAATCGAGATAATATTATGCACATTAAGCTTCTGGAAGATGCAGAAACAGAAGTAGTTAGTATAATTATTGAAAGTGATGCAGACTTTATTCCTCCGAAGGAAGGGCTTGTCAGAATACCAATGGCGAGAGGGAGATGGGAGTTTACTACTAATGAAAACGGTTCAACAGATGTTTTTCTGGAATACCTTGCTGACCCGGGTGGAAAAGTACCTATATGGATAGTAAACTTTTTTATAACTGATGTTCCTTTTAAAACATTTACAAAGCTAAAAGAAGTTGCAGAAGCCGTAAATTGTGACAAAACAGATGTAGTTAATACAAAATAAGTTGTATATTTGTGTCTTTTGAAACATAAAATTACCTGTTATGAAAGGTTTTGTTTTGATCATTCTCGGACTGACCATTTTTGTGCATTCCTGCGATACAACTTCAACAGATGACAGTTTGTTCAACGCTACGGTTATTGGAAAAGGGATGGATTGCGGTAACCATTTTTTAATTCAATATGATGAAGATGCATCTGGAGTGCCAATTAATAATTTTGATAATATTTTTTATGAGCTTAACCTGCCTGAAGAGTATAAAGTTCCGGGTAAAAGAATTATGATTGAATTCAGATTACCATTTAGCGATGAAATAACTCCTTGTACGGCGATGGGGCCGGGTTATCCACAAGTATTTGTCACTAAGGTCGTGAGGAGCAACTCAGAATAATTTGCACCTTCTTTTTAGTTTGTTTTCTGTTTTTAGAAAGGTTATGTTTATGAGATTGTCAATAGTTTTTTTAGCATTTTTTTTATTAACTGCAGGAGAAGAGCTTGCTGCCTTTTCAGGTATACCTGCCGATTCAACCTGGATTCTGGAAAAGGATAAAAATGGGATAAAGGTTTATACCCGTAAAGCTGAAGGGTTGGAATTTAAGGAGTTTAAAGCAATAACTACTGTGAATGCTCCGGTTTCAGCTTTGGTTGCCTTGGTAATTGATGTGGAAACCTACCCCGAATGGGTTGAAAATGTCAAATCGTCAAAAATATTGAAAGTAGTTAATGAAAACGAAATAATCTATTACAACGAAATAAAAGTGCCGTGGCCGTTGAGCAACCGCGATAACATTGTTATTACAAAGGTCATCCAGAACTCTGGAACAAATGTGGTGAAAGTGGTTATGAAAGGCAGACCGGATTATCTACCCGAGGAC
>JAOZLR010000124.1 GCA_029934735.1 Bacteroidales bacterium | reverse complement strand
GGATTGGAAAACTTAACCGTGAAATTGTTTCTTTCAAATGTGCTGATACCAACATTATTTCCTGCAGCAAGTTTAAGTATCACAGGCAGGTGGTCCGACATATTATACAAAGCGTGCAGAATATCATTCGGAACAGAAGTGTTTGTAGGGTAATCGAGAAGTGATTTGTCAAAGTGCTGACCGTCCTGACCCACTGCCCAATATGAGTCCTGAACATATTTTGCCTTATCGGCTCCCGACAAAATCTCATCGGAAACAAGAATGAAGTCAAACCTGTCGTCCATTCCTCCACTTGCGCCACAGCCGCTTGAAGTGTGCGTTGATTGAGTATGCACCGAAGCATAATATGGACTTCCGTTCCAGGGTCCCATTTTGTTTATGGGGTCGTAAAATCTGATCTCTTCATTTGGCCAGTTTACAAGATTTTGAAAAGCCGGTTCAGCGTTTGTATAAACATTTAAATCGCCCATCATAAAATAATTTCCCGTAGCACTTGAATTATTAAGGTAGTTCATCAGCTTTTGCGTCTGAATTGCCCTTTCGTCTTCATATCCCTGACTGGCTTTCAGGTGGGCAACGCAACAATTCAAATAGACAGTATCTTTAGTATATTTCAGATCAGGAGATATGTAGTAAAGTCTGAAAATGTCGATATCACGGTAATTTGTTGATATTGCTCCCTGGGTGTAAAGCACGAGTTTCTCGGAGTTATAATAAATCTGATTTACAGTGTAGGCATTGGAAACATTCGGTGGATTTCCCATCTGGAAATATGTAGTTCCGTTTATGTTTAGCGCACCATTAAGTAAATAAGACGTATAGTAAGAATTTTCATCAAGCTCATTGACAGTCAGTATATCAGGTTTAACATAATCAACAATGGTATGCAGATATTCATTCTTATTATCAATATTATTATTGGAAGAATTGCAGCCACCGAAATTATTCCCATACATAAGCAGATTGTAATGCATAAATGTTAAAGTATCCTGTGCGGAAATACTAAAATTCAGGAGAAGCAATATCAGTACGGTGAAAATTTTTGAAATCATTTAATAACTTGTTAAGAATATGGCGGCAAAGTTACCTATTTATTTATAATTTTGACGCCTGTTCGGAAAGGAAAGTTAAACCTGTTGGTTTATGCAGGGATATGTGTGAGTAAAAAAATAAATATAAGATTGTGAGTGAGTTTGACGAACAAGATAAGGAATTAACGCAAGATAGCGAGGAGCAGGCATCCGTTGAGGATGGACATAAAGTAGTCCATCTGTCAGGGATGTACGAGAACTGGTTTCTTGATTATGCCTCCTATGTTATTCTCGAACGGGCTGTACCTGATGTAGCTGACGGGCTGAAACCTGTACAGCGACGTATCCTGCATGCTATGAAAGAGCTGGATGATGGCAGGTATAACAAGGTTGCAAACATCATCGGAAACACAATGAAATATCATCCCCATGGTGATGCTTCTATTGGTGATGCACTTGTTCAGTTAGGACAGAAAGATTTGCTTATTGATACCCAGGGTAACTGGGGAAACATCTTTACAGGAGACAGGTCTGCTGCTCCGAGATACATTGAAGCTCGTCTTTCAAAGTTTGCACTTGAAGTTGCTTTTAATCCAAAAACTACAAACTGGAAACTCTCTTACGACGGAAGGAATAGGGAGCCTGTTGCTTTACCTGTTAAATTTCCCCTGTTGCTTGCCCAGGGTGTCGAAGGAATTGCTGTAGGTCTTGCCTCTAAAATACTGCCACATAATTTTAATGAACTTATTGATGCATCCATAAACATATTGAGGGAAAAGGATTTTGTTATTCATCCTGACTTCCCAACCGGAGGAATGGCTGATGTTTCAAAATATAATGATGGTCTGCGGGGCGGTAAGATCAGAGTAAGAGCAAAGATCAGCCAGGAGGACAAAAAGACACTGATTATCTCCGATATCCCGTTTGGTTCAACCACAACAAGCCTGATAGACTCTATTGTGTCAGCAAACGAGAAGGGGAAAATAAAAATCAAAAAGATTGATGATAATACGGCCGAAAAAGTTGAAGTTGTTATCAAGCTTGCTCCCGGAGTTTCTCCCGACCAAACAATAGATGCCTTGTACGCTTTTACGAACTGCGAGATATTGTTGTCTCCCAATTCCTGTATCATCGACAGCGGCAAACCGATGTTCATTGGCGTTAAAAGGATTCTTAAAATTAATACAGATGATACTGTCAGGCTTTTAAAGACAGAACTGGAGATAAAAAAGGCTGAATTGCTTGAGCAGTGGCATTTTTCTTCACTTGAAAAAATATTTATTGAAGAACGTATTTATCGTGATATTGAAGAGTGCGAAACCTGGGAAGCAGTAATAAAAGCTATTGATAAAGGGCTCGAACCTTTTAAAGATAACTTTAATCGTGAAATAACACGTGATGATATTATCAGGCTGACCGAGATTAAGATTAAGCGCATCTCAAAATATAACTCATTTAAAGCTGACGAATTAATAAAAGGGATTGAGGATGAGATTAACAAAGTAAATGTTCACCTGAACAATCTTATCAACTATGTAGTAGATTATTTCAGGCGCATTAAGAAAAAATATGGCAAAGGCAGGGAGCGGAAAACCGAACTTCGCAGTTTCGATACCATTGAAGCCACTCGCGTTGCTGCTGCATCACAAAAATTGTATATCAACAGGGAAGAGGGATTTGCAGGTACTTCTCTGAAGAAAAATGAATTTGTATGCGATTGTTCTGATATTGATGATATTATTGTTTTTAGGCAGGATGGTACTTTTACGGTGACAAAAGTTGCCCCCAAAGTCTTTATAGGAAAGGATGTTATACACTTTGCTATATTCAATAGAAATGATGAGCGGACCATCTACAATATGATTTACCGTGATGGCAAAAGAGGTCCGGTGCGTGTTAAAAGGTTTGCGGTTACCGGGATAACACGGGATAGGGAGTACATTTTGACAAAGGGAACAGAAGGTAGCAGAATTTTATATTTTACTGCAAATCCAAATGGTGAGGCAGAGATAGTTAAAATCAATCTGAAACCGAAGCCAAAACTGAAAAAACTCTCTTTTGAATTTGATTTCAGCGAACTTGCTATTAAAGGTAAAGTCTCGCAGGGTAATATTCTGACAAAGCACAGCGTCAGGAATATTGTTAAGCGTGAAGAAGGGATATCTACTCTTGCCGCGCGCAAAATCTGGTACGATGATACCGTGAAGCGTCTCAATATTGATGAACGAGGGAAATATCTCGGTGAGTTTAAAGGTGACGACAGAATATTGACGATTCAGAAATCGGGGAATTATAAAATTATGACCTACGACCTTTCAAATCATTTTGAAGAGGATATGATCCTCATTGAAAAATTGAATATAAAAAAGGTTGTTTCAGCAGTCTATTTTGACTCTTTATCCGAAAAGTTTTACCTGAAACGTTTTCAGATTAATTTTTCAAATAATCTGAATAAAAGAATTGATTTTATAGGAGATGAATCTGGTAATTATTTGGTTAGTGTGAGCCTCGATTATCTTCCAAGGCTTAAATTGCTTTTCGATTCAAAAGCTAATGGTAAAGATATTCAGGCTGAGATTGTTAATACAGCAGAGTTTGTCAGTATAAAGAGCTACAAGGCAAAAGGAAAGAGGATATCGAATTATGTTGTTAAAAAATTTGATTTTATCGAACCGCTACCATACGAGGAGAGCGATGCCGAAGATGTAGCTTCCGGACAGGAGGCAGAGGAATTGCAGGAGGAGAAAATTTCTGTGAAAAAAGAGGAAGATGTCCCGGTTAACAAGGAAGAAAAGCCTAACAACGAAAAGAAGACTGTAGAAGAAATCAGCACAACAGCTTTATCACTTGATGAGGATGATTTTGAAATTACAAATCCCGATCAGATTGAGATAGTAACAGATAAATCTCCGCTAAAGAATAAGAAAAATAAAAAATCTTCAAAGTCTGATAAAGATAAAGATGATGATAGTGATTTACAAATGGAGTTATTTTAATAAACCGGAGAGCAAATAATAAGTAGTGTATTAGTTGTAAGGTCAAGGCATGCCTTGACTCAAATAAAAAATGAACCTGTAATAAAAGTATTAAATTATGAGCGATAAAAATGTATTAACTGTTACTGATGATGTAAAGTGGATTGGTGTTCTTGATTATGATATTGTCACATTTGATGTTGTAATGGAGACAAAATACGGGTCAACTTATAATTCATATTTTATTGATGCTGATAAAAAGACAATAGTTGACGCGACCAAAGAGAGATTTTGGGATGTTTATCTCGAAAAGATTAAAGCAGTTGTTGACCCAGCCGAAATAGAGTATATTATTGTAAACCATACAGAGCCTGACCATTCGGGCAATCTTCCGCGCCTGCTTGAAATTGCACCGAAAGCTAAAGTTGTCGGCTCAAGAAATGCAATCAGGTATTTGAATGACATAATAGGCCCGGGATTTCCACATATCATTGTTAAGGACGGCGACACACTCGATCTTGGTAATAAAACAATCAGGTTTATTGGTGCTCCTAATCTTCACTGGCCTGATACAATGTACTCTTATCTTGAGGAAGATAAGGTGCTTTTTACATGTGACTCTTTCGGATGTCATTTTGCTGATGAAAAAATGTTTGATGATGAGGTGGGATTTTTTGATTATGCTTTCCGCTATTATTTTGATGTGATTATCAAGCCATTCAGTAAATTTATGCTCAAAGCCATTGAGAAAATGGAATCATTTGACATTGATATTGTTGCTCCCGGTCATGGCCCTATTCTGAGAAGTAACTGGAAAAAATATGTTGATCTTACTAAACAGTGGTCGGAGGAATTTCTTGCAAAACCTGACTCTCACAGGGTCTTTATTCCATATGTTTCAGCTTATCACAAAACCGGCATTATTGCCGAAAAAATTGCCGAGGGTTTAAAAGAAGCCGGTAATATTGAGGTTGATGTGGTTGATGTTGAGATGTTATCTCTTGGAGAGCTTGAGGAAATGATAACACGTGCAAAAGGATTGATAGTAGGCTCACCTGTTATTAATCAGAATATCTTACTTCCGATTTATAAAATTTTTGCAGTTATAAATCCTTACCGCGATAAAGGCAAACTTGCAGGTGCTTTTGGCTCTTACGGCTGGAGTGGTGAAAACAGGAAACTGCTTGAATCCAATCTTACAAACCTCAAACTGAAATTTTTTGGAGAGGGTGTCTTTCTGAAATTTACTCCGAATGAACAGCAACTCGAAGAGTGTGTGCAGTATGGAAAAGATTTTGGCAAGGAGCTTCTTTCAAAGGATTAAAAGAATATTATTTTTATATAAGCGTTTTTATTTGAATAATGAAAGTATTTGGATACATATTGTTAGTTGCATTAATGTTATCAGCTAATTTGTTAAACGCTCAAAATGAATCAACTCTTTATTCATTTTTTATTGCAGGACACACTTCAGGAGTCCCTGGTGTTAATAGCATTGGATTGTATCAATCCTTTAAAGATAAATTTGGATATATCCAAAGTAGAGAAGAAATAGAGTTTGGCGTTTTGTTAGGGGATATTGTTGTACAAGGAGGTGCTACTGCCCAGGACTGGGACGAAGTTGATGCTGATATTGATTCTCTAGGATTACCTGTCTATTTTGCTGTCGGTAATCACGATATGGAAAACAGGCCTCTGTTTGAGAGCAGATATGGACCAACATATTACTCTTTTATTTATCAAGATGATTTGTTCATTGTTTTGGATCCGAATATTGATGGCTGGAGTATTAAAGGCGAGCAATTGGAGTTTTTGGAAAATGTGATAGATACAACTTATCAGGATGTAGATAATATTTTTGTTCTTTTTCATCAGTTATTATGGTTGAGCGAGAATAATATCTATGCAAATATATGTCCCAACTCATTTGAAGGAAGAGTTTTACCAACCAATTTTTGGACTGATATTGAACCTCTGTTTCATCAACTACCCAACAATGTTACTATGTGTGCTGGTGATATGGGAGCCGTAAGCTGGAGTAATAATTTTATGTATGATCTTTACGACAATATTTCCTTTGCCGGAACAGGAATGGGAGAAGGTGATGGAGATAATTTTATTGTAATTAATGTTGCTGCAAACAAGGCAATAAGTTACGATTTGATTTGTCTCAATGATACTGCTTTGAATTGTTTCGGTGAATTGACAGATTATCAAATCAGTTTAGGTGATAATGAGATTGTTTTTAGAGGTTTTGTAATATATCCAAACCCTGCAAAAAGTTATGTTTCATTGGAGTTTATTAATGATATTTCTGTAAATATTCAATTATTTAATATGACCGGACAAATGGTTTTTGAAAAGCAACTTAGTCATGTTAAAAGCCATAGTTTTAATATTGACTATTTGCCAAAAGGCCTTTATTTTATCAAAGTAGATAACGGTTTTAGCCGGTTTACCGAAAAATTAGTAGTTGAGTAATATTTTTTTATCAAGCTATATTATTTGTGAATAAGTGGGATAAATATAAGTATGCATTGATATTGCTCATTATGATGCAGATGCTCATCTCATGCTCATACGACAGGAAACTGGCAAAGCAGTTTGTTGAGTCAAATCCTGATATTTCAATATTAGTGATGCCTACCAATGATATTTTTAAAGTTAATATGAAGCTTGATGAGCTTGGCGATGATACTATTGGCATGGATGAGTGGCAAATAGATTCAACCTTAATGGCAAATAGTATTTTTTTGAAGGATATTTCCGATTCCATTTTTCTTGAAGCTTATTATAACAGCTTTTTTGAAGAGCTGGGAAGGCTGAATGTAAAAACCTTTAATGAGGATTATATTGATAGCTTTTTGTTTATAAAATCGCCTGCTTTTCTTTTGAATATTGCACAGATAGAGGTGGATGAGTATATTAAGGATTTTCAAGATTCGCAGGAATATGACGATTTTGTCTACACAAAAACACTGCCATTGAATGCGGTTAGTGTAAATACCTGGTTTGAAATATCAAGACTTAACAACAATAAAGGCTCCCGCAGGGTCTTTTTTGCAGAAGATAATGTCTCGGACAATGCATACGGTTATTTCTCCGAGAATTTGTTTACAGGACAGGTATCTTATAAATATTTCTTGCGCGAAATAGAAGTTGAAGATATTTATCGTAAGTGTGAAGAGCTGGGAGAGAAGTATGCTGGTTATGTTTTTGATTATATTATGAATAGTTATATTTCACGTAATTTCCCTTCTGACCGCAAACGGAAATATTATATGCACTATAAACGCAGCATTAATTCCTATGAGCCG
>JAOZLR010000123.1 GCA_029934735.1 Bacteroidales bacterium | reverse complement strand
CCCCTGTTCCTGCAGGAAATGTCAGCGGAACGTGGACAGCGGAAAATTCGCCCTACCTGGTAGCCGGAGATATTACTGTGTCTGACGGTTCGGTTTTAAATATTGATCCTAATGTTACAGTAGAATTCCAGGGATATTATAAACTAACTGTCGAAGGGCAGTTGCATGCGGTTGGAAAACAAGACAGTCTTATTTTGTTTACAGTAAACGATACAACGGGATTTTCTAATGAAGATACTATTGCAGGCGGTTGGCACGGTATCAGGTTTGAAAATAATACTTCAACCGATACTTCTGAAATAGTTTATTGTAAGATTCAATATGGGAAAATAATTGATGGTTCAGGAACGGGTTGTGCGGTTTTTGTACAAAGCCTTCCATATTTTATAATGGAAAATTCAATTATTACAAATAATTACTGTAAAAATCGTAGTATTGTTCGTATTGACAGCACTAATATATCATTTTTCGGTAATAAATGCTATTATAATAAATCTTTCGGAGCAACAGTACTCATTAAACATATTTTTTACGTTCAATGTGTAAATAATATTTTTGTAAGTAATAAAGGTGCGGGATTGCGGTTGTTTGAGGTCAAAAACGCAGATATTATCAATAATCTTATTTGCAATAATTCATATCACGGTATTTGGATAACATCATATTCTAACGCTTGTTTCGATTTTATTCTGGCAAATAATACCATTTGTAATAATTATCAGTATCAGATATTTCTTGATGAACTTTATACTTCTGTTCAGTTTTACAATACCATTATTTGGGGTAATGACGATCTTAATGCCGTAATAAGTTCAAATAGCGGATTTGATTTTTATTATTGCGATATTCAAAATGGTATAAGCACCCTTGGAGGTTATATACAGCATTATGAAAACAACATAGAGTCCGATCCCGGGTTTGTGAATCCAACTGAAGGTATAGGATGGGAATACGATGCATTTTCAGCCGACTGGAGTCTGAACGAAACCTCGCTATGCATTGATGCAGGCACACCCGACACAACAGGATTAAATTTGAATTTGCCTGTATCAGACCTTGCAGGTAAAGAGAGAATATATAACGGCAGAGTTGATATAGGAGCTTATGAATACCCCGGGTATATAAATGTTAACGAAGATAAATCCACAGGATACTTTAATGTATTTCCAAATCCAGGAGATGAGTCCGTCAATGTTTTATTAATTCTCAATAGACCTGAAAATATTAAATTACAAATTTTTACTCAATATGGCAAGATGATTTATAATGAAGATATAAAAAATTCAGGTCGTATCAATGAACGGATAAATGTTTCGGATTACCCCGCAGGAATTTATATTTTCAAAATCAATACATCGGAAAATGAATATTTGAAAAAAGTGATTATTAAATAGCAATAATTTTGTAAAAACCGGGAGGTTTATTATGTAGTAATGGTTTTTCCATTATTTCAATAAAACCAACTTCACCCATTAAAATACCAGTAGTACTAAAAAGTATTAGCATTCCCTTGACATCTGCAGAAAGATTAATTATATTTGCATATTCAAACTGTAAGTAATAACCAAATGATCTTTTTGACTAAATATAAAAGTTTATCATCCCCATTATATATAGCTGAATACCTGTATAATACAAGGCTTATTTGTTTGAAATTACTTTTTTATAAAATATGTTTTTCTGGAATTAATAAAGCAATAGACGAAAATCGCTTAATTATTTTATTGCCTTATGCATATACCCACTGCATAAGGCTGTAATATAATGAAAATCGGAAAAAGTATTTATTAGCTTATTTATTAACCAAAAATTATACAAAAATGAAAAGAATTAGCATTATTTTAATTGTTTGTTTTATGGGGCTTTCTATCTTCTCAATTGCACAGATAAAAGTTGACCAGAATGGAAACGTAGGTATCAAAACCCTCACACCGGCTTACGGTTTGGACATAAAAACAGGAGCTATAAGGTTTGATAACTGGCGTGATTTTTATATAGATATGAATGATGGGCTGGAAGGTTGTCCAGTTATTTATCCTGAACGGGATTGGTGGTTACAATTAGGTATGGACGATTACAGAATTGGAAACGGTTTTTTTGACGGCATACACAGTTATCATTTTTGGGAAGACGGAGCAAGCGAGGAAAGTAAAGAAGGATTTGAACCAATCGTAAATGTTTTATCAAAACTGAAAGAAGTAAACGGGGTAAAATATCATCTCCCCGATAGTCTTCTAACCGGATTGCCAGGATATATTCAACAGCAATATGCCAAAGAGAGGTTCGGTTTTGTAATTGATCAAATAGAAGCAGTATTCCCGCAGGTTGTTTTCAATGATGACTCTACCGGAAGTAAGTATTTGAGCTATACAAGGTTTATTCCTGTTCTTGTTGAGGCAATAAAACAGCAACAAAAGGAGATAGAGTTCCTCTATTCGATAAACGGCGGAGCATCATTCAAAAGCTCAACCGGTGAAACTCCTAAAAACCAATCGGGAACAAATGAAAATTTGAAAACTAATTGCAAGTTGTTTCAGAACTCACCCAATCCTTTCAGTAAAAGCACTTCAATAAAATACGACCTTTCAAGTGAAGTAATAGATGCTGCAATCTATATTTTCAATTTGCAGGGAACACTATTAAAAACATACGACATAGCAGGTACGGGAAACGGGAGCGTAACAATAAACGAAGGAGAACTCAAGCCGGGAATGTACTTCTACACACTTGTTGCCAACGGAACCGAAGTGGATACTAAAAAGATGATATTAACCGATTAAAGCAGGAAGTTATGAAAAAACTATTGACTTTTTTATCGGTTTTGTGTATCTTTGGTGTTGCTATGAATAATATCTTTGCACAAAAAGACTCTTGTCTGACTGTACCGGACACCTGTTATCTTCCTTTATTCCCGGTGGCTTCCCTGGTGACTATTAGTACTATGGGATGGGGCTATGACAGTACAAGCAGTACCGAGTTGGATTTCCTCCCAGATAACGGGTGGCACATTCACGACGGTTATTCAAATAACAATGCCGATAACGGTTTTAGCGACAGCACCGCTTATTGGGAACTTAACAATGGTATTTTGAATCTTTATTTGAAAAACGACACCTTTATTACACAAGAAATTCCACCTGATACATTTTTATATACTGCTGCCATACTAAAGAACGATGACATTGATATGACATACGGATATTATGAGGTAAAGGTAAAATTGCCTTTCGATGTTAACCTTTGTACTTCATTCTGGGGTATTACTGGCTATAGCGGAACACTCGGATATCGTGAAATTGATGAATTTGAGTATTTTACAAAGAATTTGCACTCTAATATTTATCACATTAATGCGCAGTACGGAGGTCAGATGTACATTGATACGGCAAATATTGATTCTACCCATTGGTATATATTTGGTCTGGAGTGGCTGCCGAAAAAATACAACCTTTTTGTTAATAATCATTTCATTGAGGATCTTGATTATGATGAGGATTGTGTTGAAGATTACCTTGCCCCGATAGACCATTGGTTACTCTGGATTGTGAACTGGGTTAATAAAGAGGCACAGCCTCCCTTCCCGAAAGTGTTACAGTGTGACTATATCCGGATTTATAACCTTAATTATGATAACATAAATTTCGATTTTTACGATGACTGGTCTAATTACGACTATAGGGTTTGGCATACGGTAAGACTTGGAAATGCTTACAATGCGGTAATAAACGACAACGGTTCACACTCCGTTTGGGCAACAGACGGAATTACTCTCGACAAAGGCTTTGAAGTTGCAAAAGGTACGGAATTTACGACAAAAATTTACAAACAATAAAACATAAAAACTATGAAAGCAAAAAATATTTTCATCATAATTTTATTACTTTCCGTTCATACAGTTAAATCACAATCCCCCTATCCATTGAGTTGGGGAGATACAACAATGCTTTATATTTGTCCGTTTAATAGTGCCGACAGTATTGAGTGGGGTCCTTACGGGGTTGATATTACTGCCGGAAACGGAGCATTAAATGAAACTTATGGGATGCCGAATACAATAGCAATAGTTGAGCAACTCGGAGATAATGGCGGAGTTCCATATCCCGCCAAAATATGTGATACCCTGACTGCATTCGGTTATGAAGACTGGTATTTACCTTCTTTATGGGAGCTATATAAAATGGCTAAAAATCAGGACTCAATCGGCAATCCTATAGGTTGTTTCTGGGGAAGCTATGAGTTTGATTCCGTTTATGCTTACAGAATGATAATGTCAAACGGAACATATGAAGGCTCGTCGGATATAAAGAGTTATCATTATATGGTATGCTGCATAAGACGTGAATACATAACCAATTCCTCAAATTCCGAAAACCTGATAAAAGAGGTGAAAATAATACCCGAACCTGCAAATAATGAAGTTAATATCAGGATAAAAGGGTTAACCGGAGAATACGAATTAAGTATTTACAATATCCAGGGAAACCGGATGGAAAACAGGAAGATAAAGATAACCGGAGATGGTTACTCGGGAAGGATTGATATTTCCGGTTTTGCGAAAGGGACTTATATTGTGGAGGTAAGGAACGGAAAGTTTGTAAAGACAGGAAAGTTTGTTCTGTAACATAGTGAAGGAATTTCAGTGCGACTTCAGGCCTTTGTGTCTTTGTAGCAGGCTGTAAAGGCCGAAGAAACACAAATAATAACCATAAAATAAAAAACTATGAAAACAAAAATTATTTTTACACTTACGGTTTTAATGGGGTTAACGGGATATTCCCAGATGTGGGATACGGTTTACTTCAGTTACGAATATCAATATGAGGATTCTTTATTCGAAATGGAATTTGTCGCTTTACCCAATAATCCCATTTCTCCTTTTGATTACAGTATCTGGGGACCGGATATAGACATTACAGCAGGCAACGGAGCTTCAAGCCAATACGAAGGAATACCCAATACAAATTCTATTGTTGAGCAACTCGGCGATAACGGAGGAGTGACATACGCTGCCGGGTATTGCCATAATTTGACCGTATTTGGTCATAATGATTGGTATTTACCTGCACAAATGGAGCTGTTTGCAGCCTGCAGTTCCAATCCTGACGCAGATGGTTTGTTATGGTCAAGTACGGAAATAAGCGCAACAACAGCTATGGGGGTTTATTCAAATAATGGTGTCGGAACTGAGATTGCCGAAAAAGATCATACGTTTAGTAATTGTTGTGTAAGGAGGGAATCCGGATCATACGTCGGAATAAATACAATTTCCGGAAAGGAACGGTTAAGAATCGCTACAGGAAGGGCAAACGGTACGGTTAGTATTCTACTGGAAGAAATACCCGGGAATATAACAATAACCATATATAATATTCAGGGATACTGCGTGTTTGAGAAATCAATAAATACCGGAAGAAAAGAATACAGGGAAACGATAGATGTTTCGGGGTATACAAAAGGGACTTATATTGTGGAGGTTAGAAACAGGAAGTTTGTAAAGATAGGGAAGTTTGTTCTTTAACATAGAATTATCCTGGGGAAAAGGCTTTGAAGTGGCAAAAGATGCAGAGTTTACAACTGAAAAAATTACAAACAATGAAAATAAAAACATTAGTAATTACTTTATTACCATTGGAAGGTCAGTCTTGGACCATCAGAACCGATACCGTATATGTTGATTCTGCTAGCCCTGAAAATGTGGGAAGGAGTGATACAGGAAAAAACGATTATTGATGTTTCATCTTTTCCAAAGGGAGTATGTTTTTTGAAAGTGAATAACGGAGAAGAGGTGTTCGTAAAGAAGGTTGTAAGGAACTGATATTATGAATTCTAATTCTGGTTTTACCTTGCAAAGGTCTCGTAGTACCACATATAAATACTATGATCGGTAGTTACTGATTATCATATTTCAAAGTCTCCTCAGAAAAATACTCAAGTTTTACGCCGGCTTGTTTAAACATCTCCTCCGACTCTTTTCCGGTGTGGTATTTCATTTGACAAACGACTCTTTCGATTCCGCAGTTGATGATAAGCATAGCACAAGTGCGGCAGGGAGTCATCTTTACATATAATGTAGAGCCTTCCAGGGCAATTCCACGGCGTGCTGCCTGTGTAATAGCATTTTGTTCAGCATGGACCGTGCGAACACAATGCTGGGTTACAGAACCGTCTTCGTGAATTACTTTTTTCATCAGATGCCCTATATCATCACAATGTGGTAATCCGCGTGGCGAACCTACATAGCCGGTTACCAGAATTTGTTTATCGTGGACAATAACACAGCCTGCTCTGCCTCTGTCGCAGGTTGCCCTTTTTGCAACAGCATTTGTCATCCCCATAAAATATTCATCCCATGAAGGGCGAACATATTTGTGTTGCTTATTCATCTTGTCTGTCATCTTCCTTTTGTTTTATTCTATACAATGCTTAACTCATAACAACAAGTAATCATTAATTCCCCTATTCAATAATTCATCAATTTACCAATTCATTTCGTCATTCCCTCTAAGATCCCTCGAACCTGCTTATTCAGTTCTTCAATTGTATCATTATTATAGAGGAGATAATCTGCCATCTCAAGACATCTTTTTAGATTTTGCTTATTAGGGTCATCAGATGTCATTTCACGAGTTTCATTTTCGATAAAAGTGTTGTAATCAATATGGTCTGTCTCTGATTTACGTTTTTTGATTCTCTCATACCGGATCTTTGGATTGGCATCTACAGCAAAAAGGTAGAAGTTTGATTTTTTACGAAGTGAATCAACCTCTCCGGGAGTACGAATACTTTCAATAACAGCATTTTTTCCTGTTTTGACAGCTTGCTCATATAGTTTGTCAGTAATATACGAAGGACTATGTGTTGCCCTTAAATTGTTGGCTACAACAACCATGCTATCACGGTTTTGAGGAAGCCCCCTTCTTTCTATCTCTTTTAGCAGAAATTCTCTAACCGAAAAATGGGCAAACCCTTTTTCATTGATAAGGTAATTCACAATGGTCCCTTTTCCTGCACCAAGTGTTCCGGTGATTCCTATTATTAACATAATATTTATTTAAACTAACAACTCCTAACCTGGATAAACCAGAAAAGATAAATTGCAAAAAACAAATTTCAAATAAATCTCAACTTTCAAAACATTAAATACGAAACCTGTTTAGACTTTTGAATTTTTCCATTGAAATTTATTTGTTTTTTATCATTTGTATTTTGTAATTTCTTGCCAAAAAATACACAAATATTGAAATTAAGATACTAACGCATAACCCTTAACTCTAAACTCCTAACCCTTAACTCCCAACTCATAACTCCCAACTCTAATCCCCACAGAAACCTTACAGGTTTCAGCTTGCC
>JAOZLR010000122.1:5152-7352 GCA_029934735.1 Bacteroidales bacterium | reverse complement strand
GGGCTGCAAATGTTGTTTTCCCTGTTGCTGTGGGGCCTAATATGGTAATCATAAAACTGTCTTTAAAATTATAAACTAAAGGTTTTGATATTTTTCTTCAATTTTCACTAACAAATTTCGTAGTTCATCCATTCTCGTAACCGACATTGAATCAAATGATTCAAATCCTTTTTCTGACACCTCGGTAAGATAATATTTTTTAAGAAATTTATTTATGTTTATCTCATCACTATTTTGTTTTTCCTTTGTATATCTCCATTTTAAATACTGGAATGTTCTGAGTGCATCGAACTTATGATGGCATGCTTTTACAAACTGTTCCCGGGTCTTAAAATTTTCGCGCAAAGGTTGCCATATATCTTTTTCTCCGTATTTTTCTTCAAAGAAATCATCCAGGGAAGTATTAATCTGGTTTTCATAAAGAGCACTAAATGAGTCAAATAGAGACTTGATTTCATCAAAGTAACTAAATGAATATATGGGGTATGGCGACCAGTCTCCTTCCCTACCCTTTATCATTGCTGGGCCGGTACCAAAATTAACACGATCAGAAAACCTGGCTGCCGGAAAAACCTTTTCCCCGTTCCATAAAATTATTTCCCCATACTTTCTTAACTTCTGCAAAAAATAGAAATCTTCTCCGCTTTTATGTGGTGTTATCCCTCCTATTGCTTTGTATGAGCTTACAGGTAAAGCAATGGCCGAACCAATTGCCGTGAAAGCATAAGGACTACCTATACGCAGCATATTAATATTAAAATATCTCAGGTAAATCTCATAATGCAAAATAGCCCTGTCTGCATTTTCTTCTCCTGTCAATTTATGATAATATGGAACAGAGACAGCAATTGCTTTGTGATGAGATTTGAAAGCTTCAATCAATGACTTAAAATAATTAGGTGAAAAGGTTGTATCTGCGTCCAGGCTGACAATTAAATCATCATTTTGTGCTTCCATGGCTATTCTTTCCATTGCCAGCTTCCGCGCCCACCCTACTCCATATTTTTTACCTTTCCATCCCTCTCCCCTGCTGCTTTTATCAATTATTTCAATATCAATATCCTTTACAGATTCCAGAAAATCAATAGTTTTACGGTTATTCTTGCAGATGTGAAGTTTTTTCGGTTCATCCCACCAATTGTCTGGCTGATTAATGCAAGTCACTAGTTTGAAATTCTGATATGTTTGCGATTTAAGACATAAGACAAACTCCTGAATATAATCTGCTTCATTTAATGCAGGTAATGCTACGTAAATGTAGGGTTTGTATTTATTCATCAATTATATTCTATTTGCGGACAAAAATATTGATAATTCAGTTTGAAATTTGTTATTTATAATATATATCTTTGCGGGCTAAATTGGCAAAAAACACTTTCATGGATAAAAATACTATTACAGGACTTTTAATAATTTTTGCAATCCTCATTGGATACAGCTTCTGGATGACACCCTCAAGTGAAGAGATGCAGGCAAAACAACACAGGGCTGATTCGATAGCACAGGTAATGCGCACTCAGGATTCCATTGCAGCAATTAGCCGTATTGAGAGGCAAATAAAGGATTCAATTAACAAAGCAAAAGATGCTGAGAATACTACTATTGCTACTGAAAATAGTGATTTACAAAATAATAATGACGCAATAGACAGGGATAAACTCGGCATTTTTGCTAACTCATCTATTGGAGAAGACAAAACTTTTATTCTGGAAAGTGAGCTTTTGAAGTTGAAGGTTTCGGCAAAAGGCGGGAAAATAATTTCTGTAGAGGTAAAGCAGTTCCAGACTTTCGATTCGTTGCCGTTAATTCTGTTTGACTCAGCACAATCAAACTTTGGAATTACTTTCTTTGCAAACAACCGGATTATTAATACTAATGACCTCTATTTTCAGCCTACTACTGAGAATAACATAATTATTGCCGGAGGCAACAGTGCCCAACTGTCAATGCGTCTTTATGTCGATGCTACTGACAACACATTCAATTATGACAGTTACATCGAATTCCTTTATACATTAAAAGGAAGCGATTATATGATGGACTTTGACATTAATTTTGTTGGTATGGATAGATATATCGATAAAAGTTCAAGCTTCATTGACCTTAACTGGAGTACTGATTTAATGAGGGAGGAAAAAACCGTTGACAGAATGAATGGACCGACGGTTTATTATAAATATTATCAGGATGAAGTTGACTA
>JAOZLR010000122.1:0-5052 GCA_029934735.1 Bacteroidales bacterium | reverse complement strand
TATAAGTCATATGTTTCATCTGCAAAAATGCGTGTGCTCAAGCCTGAAATTGATGTTCTTAGCAAGAAATTTCCAAAGAAAGAAGATGCAATGAAAAAACAGCAGGCAACGATGTCATTGTATAAGTCAGCAGGAGTGAATCCTATGGCTGGTTGCGTGCCAATGCTATTGCAGATGCCTATTTTGTTTGCGATGTTCCGGTTTTTTCCTGCTGCATTTGAGTTGCGACAACAGTCGTTCCTTTGGGCAACAGACCTTTCAAGCTATGATTCAATATTAGAACTACCGTTTACAATCCCGATTTATGGTGATCATGTTAGTTTATTCACTCTTCTTATGACTGTATCCACAATTCTATACACAAAAATAAATCAGGAATTGATGGGGTCATCGCAACAGCAAATGCCAGGGATGAAAACAATGATGTACTTAATGCCTATTATGTTTTTGGGTTGGTTTAATAACTATGCATCAGGTTTAAGTTACTACTATTTCCTTGCAAATATGATCACATTTGGTCAGATGTATTTTATTAGAAAATCCATCAACGAAGATAAGATCAGAGCTCAGATAGAATTAAACAAAAAGAAAAAACCAAAGAAAAAATCAAGCTGGCAAAAACGTCTTGAGGATGCTGCCAAAAAGAGAGGTTCTAATCTTAAGAAATAGAGTGTTTTAAGCCTCAGAAGAAAAGCATACCTTTTCTTTGGTAATGTTTGAAGAAGTTTAATTAGTGAAATTCGTGGACAATGAAATTCCAAATCACTTCCGAGTTTAAGCCCACAGGCGATCAACCTGAAGCAATAAAGCAGCTTGTTGAGGGTCTTAACAGAGGTGATGAAAGTCAGGTGTTGCTTGGAGTTACAGGCTCTGGAAAGACATTTACTATAGCTAATGTTATCCAGGATATCCAACGCCCCACATTAATACTCTCTCATAATAAAACTCTTGCAGCACAGCTTTACGGTGAATTTAAGCAGTTTTTTCCAAACAACAGGGTTGAGTATTTCGTTTCATATTATGATTATTACCAGCCTGAGGCTTTCCTTCCAACTACAAATACATACATTGAAAAAGACCTTTCCATTAATGATGAAATTGAAAAATTACGCCTAAGTGCTACCTCTGCCCTGTTATCAGGACGGCGCGATGTAATTGTTGTCTCATCTGTTTCCTGTATTTATGGAATTGGCAATCCGGATGATTTCACGAACAATGTTATCAGAATTAAAAAAGGCGATATTGTTCCAAGGAACAAGTTTCTGCAAATGCTTGTGAATAGTCTTTATTCCAGAAATGAAGTTGAGTTTACACACGGAAATTTCAGGGTTAAGGGTGATACTGTTGATATTTTCCCGGCTTATGCCGACGTAGGTTATAGAGTGATTTTCTGGGGTGACGAAATAGAGACAATAGAGTCGTTTGACCCGATAAACGGTCATAATATTGAATCGTTTGACAGCCTGAACATCTATCCGGCAAATATTTTTATTACTTCTAACGAAAAAATGAAAAGTTCTCTTAATGATATTCAGCAGGATATGTTCAAGCATGTTCAATATATGAAAGAAACCGATAAGCATCTTGAAGCTAAAAGGCTCGAAGACAGGGTTTCGTATGATATTGAGATGATGCGCGAACTAGGCTATTGCTCTGGAATTGAGAATTATTCAAGATATTTTGACGGGCGTAAACCAGGTACTCGCCCTTTTTGTCTGATTGACTATTTCCCTGAGGATTTTCTTATTGTTATTGACGAAAGCCACGTTACAATTCCGCAAATCAGAGCAATGTATGGAGGTGACAGGTCACGGAAGCAAACGCTTGTGGAGTATGGTTTCAGACTTCCTGCTGCTCTCGATAACAGGCCGCTTAAATTTCCTGAGTTTGAGGATTTGATCAATCAGATTGTTTTTGTTAGTGCAACCCCAAGTGACTATGAACTTCAGAAAGCGGAAGGTGTCGTTGTTGAGCAATTGATTCGCCCGACAGGCCTTCTTGACCCCATCATCGAAGTACGTCCAAGTCTTAACCAGATTGATGATCTTCTGGATGAAATTGATAAACGTATAAAGCTGAATGAAAGAGTTCTGGTAACGACATTAACAAAGCGAATGGCAGAGGAACTGACAAAATATCTGCTCGATCTTGAGATAAAAACCCGATATATCCACTCTGAGGTTGCTACTCTTGACAGAGTTGAAATAATGCGCGGGCTGAGGCTTGGGGAGTTTGATGTACTCGTAGGCGTTAACCTTTTGCGCGAAGGTCTTGACCTGCCGGAGGTTTCGCTTGTTGCAATACTTGATGCTGATAAAGAGGGATTCTTAAGATCTGAAAAATCGCTAACACAAACAGCAGGCCGTGCTGCCAGAAATCTGAATGCCAGAGTTATATTTTATGCTGATAAGATGACCAATTCAATGCAAAAGACTATAACAGAAACAGATCGGCGGCGTGAAAAGCAGTTGAAATACAATGAAGAACATAATATTACACCAACTCAGATCGTAAAATCAATCGATTCAATACTCGGCCAGACTGCTGTTGCAAAACCTAAAACTGCTGAACCGTATGCCTATGTTGAGAAAGAGGGCATTGATATTGCAGCTGACCCTCTGGTCAAATATATGAACAAAGAGCAGATGCAAAAGGCAATATCCAAGCTGGAGCGACAAATGCAGGCAGCAGTTAAAGAGCTTGATTTTATTGAAGCAGCACGTTTCAGGGATGAGATTTTTGAATTGAAGAAGATGTTATAAAAAACCAGAAGTTTTTTAATATTTTACCCACTTTCCTCTTTCAAGGATTTTATTTCCTTGCGAAATTTCATAAACAAAAATTCCAGGGGAAAGATTTGATGTTCCCAATGTTGTTTTTATATCAAAATCTTTCTCCAAAACAACTCTGTAATTTATATCGAATAATCTTATATGAAGGTTATATCCATTAGCTGTAATATGCATTCTATCACTTCCGGGGTTGGGATAAAGAAGGATGTCATTGCTGATTTCTATATCAGAGGTTTCGGTGACAGGATTTCCATAATTTTTAGTAATCAAGAGGATATCGTGCGTAATAATAGTGGGATTAGCTTCGTAGTCCCATTTGGTTATTGCAAGAAGAAATCCTCCTTCGGGCAGTGCCAGTAAATCGGAAAAATTGTACTGTCCTCCCCCACCCCAAAATTGATGGCCAAGGACTTCACCCTGAAGATTCGTGGTATATAGAGATACCCAGGAATCCTCAACCGGGTTTAAACTCAGATTTAGTGTGCCTGCATAGTAAATGGTGTCTGTTGTGATGAAATCCAGTTTCCCCGGAGTGTCAGTTGAGTCAGGAATGCCGAAAGTGTATGTTTCCATTAAACTTGCATTTTCATTCATTACAGAAAAAGCCATATCCATCTCCCACGGACTTCCCGGAATGGGTGCCGACAGGTACAAACCGGTTTTTATGTAATCAAGATCATTAAACCTTTTGTTTTGTTGTTGAGGGTGAATGCTAATATCCGAAGGAAAAACATATGTAGCTTCATAGTTCAGGTTGCTATCAAACTGAAAAGTGTTAAATCCTATAATAAAATGATATTTTTCAGTTCCCGGAATTTCGAGAATAGTCGGAGAGCCTTCAACCGTCTCCTCTAAAATAACTTTTTTAATTTGATTCAGGTTTTCATTAAATTCCCATAAAATATAATTACCCTGAAGTGCTTCAAAACTCGTTGCTCCAACAAAGAGCAGATTCCCGTTTGTGCATAATATTGCGTCGGAGATAACTTCCAAAGTGTCAGGCGAACCAAGAATGGAACTGCTAACAAGATTTAAATCCTGATCAAACCATAACAAGCACAATTGCTCATCCTGAGTATCTTTTTCCATTGCCTTGCCCCAATAAAGTAATCCTGTGTTATCCACTTTCAAAAATCTTTTTACCAGAACATCATAATTGTCAATCTCATCAAGAAACAGGCTGTCGGAAAAATTCAGGTCGAAATCTGATTTATATAGCACATTGGAGTAATTTGTAAACTGTTCCTGATATGTTGAAGCCTGGGATCCCCTGTATGATACCAAAAATAAAATATCGTGATAGAGATATGTCATACTTTCCATACTCTCATCCTGTGATGTGCTAATCCACTTTTGAGTTGAAGTTTGGGAAAAGCCTGAAAAAAATCCCAACACAAAAAAGGCTATGAGAAAGAAAAGTTTATTGTTCATACCAGCTGTGTTTCCTGCAAAGATAAATATTATAACCATATTACGGTTATATGGGCAGAATGTTTAATCTTTTTTGAAGAACAGGATGCTGATTTGCTAACATTCCCAAACATCATTAATGATAAAACTCCAATTCATAAATATATGGCCACAATTTCCCTGTTATAAACATATTATCGGAAACCGTATCATAAGCAATGCCGTTCATTACGTCAACAAATAGTCCCAAATTTCTTATTTCATTTGCAATAGAGGCCAAATCCAAAATCCCGACAACTTTGCCGTTGGATGTATCGATTTTTATAATATAATTTTTTGTCCAGACATTAGCATAAATGTAGCCATCAATAAATTCCAATTCATTCAGGTAATCAACGGCATACCCATTCTTGCTCACATTTAGTTCTTTTACAGATTTATAATTATTTGCATCAATGTATGTTAATACATTCGTGCCATCACTCATTATTAAATAACTACCGTCAGTTGTCAATCCCCACCCCTCTTTGCTTTGATAATAAAAATGACCTTTATTAGCAAATGTTTCGGCATCATATATAAAACAGGTCTGACTTCTATAAGTTAGCTGAAACAACTTATCATTAAGAAAAGTAATACCTTCACCAAAATATTTCTTTCTCTCAAGTTTGCCCAATTCGGTTATCTTTCCTGTTGTAAGGTCAACAGTGCCAAAAACAGATTTTGTAAATGAAATATTTTCAGGTGATCCTGTGCTCTCAAAAAGTTGACCATTACGAAAAACAAAACCCTCAGTAAATGATATTGTATCGTGCGGGTGGGTTTTGACCACTTTATATACTATTTGTGG
>JAOZLR010000121.1:5075-7369 GCA_029934735.1 Bacteroidales bacterium | reverse complement strand
TTCCGGCACTGCCATCGTCATTGGTGTATTTTCCTCTGTATGTATCAGGAATTGTAGTTTTTAAAATGTAATCCTTTTGTCCGGAACCCTTTTTATTATTGAATTTATAGTCGCTAATATCAGTTGCCATCAAAGTATGCCCATGATAGCCATGTTCCATAACCATAACTTTTTTATGCCTGGTATAAGTCAGCGCTAATCTTATAGCCAGGTCGCTTGCAGCACTTCCCGAATTTACAAAATAGACCTTGTTAAGCGAGTCAGGGAACTTTGATAATAATCTTTCTGCATATTCGGGTAATAAATCGTAAAGATATCTTGTGTTGGTATTGAGCTTTGCCATTTGTCTTTGTCCGGCAGCAACCACTTTTGGGTGAGAATGCCCTACATGGGGAATATTATTGTATGCATCAAGATATGTGTTGCCATATGCATCATACATATACTGAAAAGCCGACCTGACCATATATATAGGATTAGAGTATGACAGGGAGAGTATGGGGCTGATAACTTTATTTCTTCTATCAATATTCCTTTCGACAGACTCCGGCTCAATAACTGAAAAACCAACAGCCGAGCGGAAACTATTTTCTGCTTCTATAGGGTTTATCTTTAACCAATGATATAACATTTTCCAGGCTGGCTTTTCACTTACGGAAATATACTCATTATCAGGGTATTCTTTCTTTGAATGAGCTGAGTTACATACACTAACGGAAAGTCTGGCTGCAATCAGGTAGTATAGAATATTTATCTCTTTTTCCTCAAGAGGCAGTATCTGATGATATGATTTTAAAATGACGGATGCCCATTCTAATGGATTCTCTTTGTCAAAACAAGCATAAGTTATTGCTACGGCCAGTTCATTGATAAGGGGAGACCAGGCAAGGTCACCAAAATCAATAATGCCGGTAACCTTTTCATTTTCAACCAGCATATTCCATTCGTTGGCATCATTATGAATAATTGACTTTCTTAATTCGGGAAGCACAGGCACAACATTTTCTTCAAACTGCTGAAAGAAATAGCTTACTCTGTTCCTGTCTTTTGTATTGGTAATATCTTTTAAATATTTCTTATTAAGATTAAGATATTGAATGCCCCATTCCCATTCTCTTGCCCTGATGGTGTAATTGTCAGTCTTTTGAAGTCTTAAATCCATTCGTGCAAGAAATTCTCCGAAGGATTGAAACAAATCTTTTGAATGTTTTACATCGCCAAGAGATTCACCGTCAATAAAAGAGAGCATTCTGCAAATATTATCTTTCCCTTCAATTTCAATTATCTTAACAAATGAGCCATCTGTAAATGGTATTGGTTTTGGAAAAGCATTACTGTCAGAATCCTGTAATGATAGAAGCACCTGATTCTCTGCTTCAACCAGTGCCAGACCTTCTTTATTATATAAGTATGTTTTGAAAATAAATTTTTTATTCTCTGTTTTTACCAGGTAATTTGCATTTTCGTAACCATTGAGCTTTTTTATCTCAATATTATGAAAGCCAAATTGTTTTTGTAAGAGTTTATTCATTTGGATTGTTTAATAGAATAATATTACTTTTCTATGCTCCAAAAAAGGCAAAAATAGTAAATTAACTATATTATTAGCCTTGCAAAAACTCCATAAATGTATTATCCGAATAGAAGACAACAATTTTCTCAATTTTCCTGTCATAAGGAGCAGGTGATTCTGAACTTACTTCGTACGATTGTTTATTAACTTTTTCAGATTCAATTTTCGGTTTTTCTTTTTCCTCTTCAGGTAATGATTCTTTTTTACTACTCACATTAAACATCTTTCCTTTTCCAAACATCAGCCAGTCGGAATTTATCTCAGGGTATGTGGAAAGAATTTTCATTACAAAATCCAGACTTGGTTTATTTCTGCCCGACAATATATGGGAGACACCTGACCGCTGAACATCTATTTCGTCAGCCAGTCGGGTAGGGGAAAGGTTCAGTGATTTTAAGATTAACTGTATGCGCTCTATCATGACTTTACTTCCTTTTTGTGTAAAAAAAACTGTCATTTTATTTGTTTACAAATATATATTTATTCTTGATATTACAATTGTAAATGTTACAAATGTAATCAAAAGCAGACTACACATATACCTAAGTTAGACGTTACAAATGTAACACATTTTATTCTGATATACAAGTTATGTGAATAATTTAAGATCCCTATAAATATACTGATATTCAATTAAATATAATCTGAATCTTAACTTATTGAAAATATTTGTATTTTTAGTAGTTCTTTAAATAAAACCTTTATATGAAATGTATAATAG
>JAOZLR010000121.1:3107-4975 GCA_029934735.1 Bacteroidales bacterium | reverse complement strand
TATTTGTATTTTTAGTAGTTCTTTAAATAAAACCTTTATATGAAATGTATAATAGATTGAATAAGAGATGTTATGAAAGTAAAAATATCAATTTGCACTATACTCTGTACAAAGTTTATCAATGTCAATTCTTCTGCTTGTTTGTCTAATATGTTAAGTTGTGAATAATATTAGTAAACAGACTGTAAATCAGTCATAAAAGTATAAATTATACAAAAGTTGATAAAATTGTTGAATTGCATATTTTATTGGTGTACAAATGTAAAATTTGGACAGATGTTTTATTGGTTGGGGATTGTGCTGGGATTAGGCGCCTTGCAGTTGCAAAGATTAAATGCCTCACAGTTGCAAACTGTGAGGGACTGTGTGTGGAATTGCAAACTGTGAGGGACAGTGTGCAGAATTGCAAATTGTGAGGAACAGGTTTTGTGAAAGTAAGTATTGATATGAATTATTCAGCAATAAAAAAAGTGGAGCATGCTCCACTTTTTTATCTTATAATATCATAAAATTAATCCAGCTTATGAATGACCAGCCCGCTCCTGAGCTTTGGTTCGAACCAGGTTGTTTTTGGCGGCATAATATTTCCACTGTCTGCAATGTCGATAAGTTGTTTCATCGATACTGGATAAAGTGCGAATGCAACTTTCATCTCACCGCTGTCAACACGCCTGCTTAACTCTTCCAAACCTCTTATGCCTCCGACAAAGTCAATTTTTTGAGACCTGCGGAGGTCTTCAATACCAAGCAAAGGCCCGAGAACGTGCTCTGACAGAATGGTTACATCCAAAATGCCAATAGGATCATTATCATTGTATGTGCCCTCTTTGGATGTTAGCGAATACCATTTGCCTTCGAGGTACATTCCGAAGTTATGGAGTCTGTCAGGCTTGTAAATATCCTTTCCTATTTCGTTAACGTCAAATTTTTCTTTTAGTTTTTCGATAAACTCAGCGGGCTTCATCCCGTTAAGGTCTTTCACGACACGGTTATAGTCGATTATGGTCAACTGATCGTCAGGAAAATGAACCGCAAGGAAGAAGTTGTATTCCTCATCTCCGGTATGATTGGGATTAGCTTCCCTTTTCTCCTTACCTACCAATGCAGCAGCAGCAGTACGGTGGTGACCATCAGCAACATAGGTATACGGAATAGTCCCGAAAAGACTTACAATCTTATTATTGATGTCCTGCTCCCTAATAACCCAGAAATGATGTCCGACTCCATCATCAGCAACAAAATCATAAACAGGTACATTATTGACAACATAATCCTTAATGATGTTATCAAGCTCCTCAAAAGCAGGATATGCAAAAAAGACGGGCTCAATGTTAGCATTGTTTACCCTGACGTGCTTCATTCTGTCTTCCTCCTTAT
Organism: Bacteroidales bacterium; assembly: GCA_029934735.1. Lineage (GTDB taxonomy): Bacteria > Bacteroidota > Bacteroidia > Bacteroidales > JAADJA01 > JAADJA01. The sequence continues at coordinate 3,598 of JAOZLR010000121.1, read as the reverse complement.
CCGGCCTTGTTAATTCATGCTTTTTAATAACGCCATTCAGATAGTCATCAACAGACGCAGAACCCACAATTCCGTATTGTGTTTTTCCAAACATCGTCTGGCCATATATATATAGATAATCTTTGTTATCCTGCAAAAGCCAGCCTTTTTCCTGAAACATATCGAAATTCTCCTTAGCTTTTGCATAAACTGCTTCAGAATGAATGTCGATATCTTCAGCCAGGTCAATTTCCGGTTTTATTATATGCAAAAGAGAATACTCATTTCCCTGTGCTTCTTTACGGGCTTCTTCCGAATTCAGAACGTCGTAGGGTCTTGAAGCTACTTTTGAAGCCAGCTTCTCAGGCGGGCGTACTCCCTTGAATGGTTTTAAAATTGCCATTTTGTAATGTGTTAAAAGTTATGCGTTATGTGTTAAAAAGTTATGCGTTATGTGTTAAAAGTTATACGTTTAGTTTCCATAAACATCAGTTGACAGGTCATTCTCAATT
>JAOZLR010000121.1:0-3007 GCA_029934735.1 Bacteroidales bacterium | reverse complement strand
GCAGTATTAAGCAGAGTTGCTCCTTTTGGCATTCTCGACATCAGGTTATAATTAATTGAGTTTTTTGTGTGTTCATTTGCAGGAATATGAAGCGAAATATACTGACAGGTGCTGTAAAGCTCTTCTTCAGTGTCAACGGCTTTTGCCCCCATACTCTCTATTTTTTCTTTTGCCACGAACGGGTCGAAAGCATAAACATCCATACCAAAGCCTTTTGCAATATCACCTACCAGACTACCAACGTGTCCAAAAGCATGAATACCTATTTTTTTATCTTTTAATTCTGTTCCGGCAGTGCCATTAAACTTATTACGAGCCATAAAAACCAGCATTCCGAGAGCAAGCTCGGCAACAGCGTTTGAGTTTTGACCCGGTGTGTTCATCACAACAATATTTTTAGCAGTTGCTGCTTCGAGATCGATATTATCATAACCTGCACCAGCCCTGACAATGATCTTCAGGTTTTTAGCAGCATCAATAACCTCTTTAGTAGCTTTGTCACTTCTGATTATCAGGGCATCAACATCCGCTACTGCTTTAACAAAATCAGATTGATCGGCATATTTTTCGAGTAATACGAATTCATAACCTGCATCTTTGCAGACTTTTTTAATACTATCCACTGCTGCCTGAGCAAATGGTTTAACGGTTGCAACTAATACTTTTGCCATAGTTTTTATTTATTTATTTTTATAATCACACTATTTAGTGTTGTTTTTCAAATTCCTGCATCGCAGCAACAAGTGCCTCAACACTCTCTTTTGGCAGGGCATTGTATGTAGAGGCTCTGAAACCACCTACTGACCGATGACCTTTTATTCCAACCATTCCTTTAGCTGTAGCAAATTCGTAGAACTCTTTTTCAAGCTCTTTATACTCCTCATTCATAACAAAACAGATATTCATCAGGGAACGGTCTTCTTTAGCAACAGTACCGACAAACAGTCTATTCCTGTCAATCTCATCATAAAGAATTTGTGCTTTTTCAATATTCTTTTTCTCCATAGCTGCAATTCCTCCATTGTTTTTCAACCATTTCAGAGTTTGCAGAGCAGCATAAACAGGAACAACAGGAGGTGTGTTGAACATTGAGTCTTTATCAATGTGCGTTTGGTAATTGAGCATTGTTGGAATATCTCTGTCAACTTTACCTAAAATATCATTTTTTACAATAACAAAAGTAACACCGGCAGGAGCAAGGTTCTTCTGAGCACCACCATAAATAAGTACATACTTTGAAATATCAATCGGACGGCTGAAAATATCTGACGACATATCGGCTACCAATGGAACGGGGCTGTCAATATCATTTCTTATCTCTGTGCCATAAATAGTATTGTTTGTTGTAATGTGAAAATAGTCAGCATCTTCCGGAATAGTGTAATCTTTGGGGATATAGTTAAAAGTAGTATCTTCCGAAGTTGCAACAACATCAACCTCACCGAATAGTTTAGCTTCCTTAATAGCTTTTTTCGACCAGGCTCCTGTGTTCAGATAAGCGGCCTTTTTTTTCATCAGGTTGAACGGAATCATAGCAAACTGGGTACTTGCACCACCTCCGAGGAATATAACCGAATATCCTTCAGGGATGTTTAACAGCTCTTTAAACAGGGCTACAGCCTCGTCCATAACTGCTACAAACTCTTTGCTTCTATGGGATACTTCCATTAATGAAAGACCTGTGCCTTCAAATTCCATTACCGCTTTTGCAGTGTTCTCAATAGTGAATGTTGGCAGGATTGATGGCCCGGCATAAAAATTATGTTTTTTCATATCTGTTTTATTTTAAAATGTTATACATAAAGAATTGAGCAAAAGTAAAATATTATTATGAAATAAATAATTTATTTGATATTTATTTTAATCATTTACTTTTGTACTAAAAAGATTTTTCAATGAAAGAGCTAAGTGATAGAATTAAGGCATTTACAGAACTGGGAAATAACCTTGTTTCATTTAAGAACAGGGATACAAACGATGAGCATCCTCTTGAAATTTTGATTCGTGATGGAGTGCATTATAACGGCTGGTTTACAGAGAATAATGTCAGAAATGCAATAGTTGCAATAGGGGAGAGCCTGGAAGAGGATAAAATCAACAGGTGGCTTGAGCCGTATAGAGATTTGCTTTTGAAAGATGCTAAACGGAAAACTATTGGAATTGTTATGGCTGGCAATGTACCTGCTGTTGGCTTTCACGATTTTCTTTGTGTGCTGATGTCAGGAAATAAATTTCTTGGGAGAATGTCATCCGATGATAATAAACTGATACCTGCAATTGCTGATATTTTGATTGAAATAGAACCCGGTTTCAAAGATTATATAGAATTCACTGAAGATAGACTACATAATTTTGACGCTATCATTGCAACGGGAAGCAATAACACATCACGCTACTTTGATTACTATTTTGGGAAATATCCTAATATTATTCGAAAAAACAGAAATGGTGTTGCTGTTCTGACAGGAGCAGAGTCTGACGAGGAGCTTAAAAAACTTGGTCAGGATATTTTTCAATATTTTGGATTGGGATGCCGTAGTATTTCAAAACTATTTGTGCCGGCCGGATATGATTTCAGTATGTTATTTGATGCTTTATCAGGATATAAAGATATCACCCGGCATCACAAATATAATAATAACTACGACTATTACAGATCTATTTATCTGTTGAATAAAGTTGATCATTTCGATAACGGATTTCTGATGATAAAGGAAGATGTTGCATACGCTTCACCACCATCGGTTTTATATTTTGAATATTATAACGACCTTACCGGTTTAGCGAAAAGGTTGAACGAAGAACAGGAATCTATTCAATGTGTTGTTGGTAATCCTGAAGCTGTTCAAATTCCATTTGGAAATGCTCAAAAGCCTGAGTTATGGGATTATGCCGACGGAGTAGATACTATGGACTTTCTCCTGAGATTGACATAATATCGGAATCAACCTCTTATTGCAGTACCTGCCAACGAATCAAAGCCGGTTTTAATTAAAGCAATTGTTTA
>JAOZLR010000120.1 GCA_029934735.1 Bacteroidales bacterium | reverse complement strand
ATGAGTGAAGAAATAAGTGTAATAATAAGAAGCAGCGATCCTGACTGGCTTGAGAAAGCCTTGAAACAATATTTAACAAAAGCACCTTTTGTTTTTGAGGATGATGCTCATATAGGACTTGACGCTAAAGATCTGCGTTCAGCAGTTACATTGATAAAAGCTGCAAAAAGTAAAGGCGATATGAAGTGGAAGCAGATTGCTGCCTTCCTTTCCGCTCTCGGAATAACCAGTGCCGGTGTTTGGATAGTTGCTGCTGCAATTGCTGACCCGGAACCTACTACAAAATTGGGATTGCTTATCACTGGCGGATTGGTGCTTGCTGTTACGGGCAGCCTTGGAACACTCTCATCTCTTGGTGTGAGATTTTCAGTCTTTGCCCGGACTCCTTTTGGGCACTCTTTTGAAATAAGGCCACAATAAAAAAAAAGGCTACCAAAGCGGTAACCTTTTTTATCTTTGAAAAAATATTATCTTAATTATTAAGCTTATAAACCACGCCAACCAATATACTTAAAGCACTTGTTTTTATATCTTCAAGTTGTTCTGGCGGGATATCTGTAGTCCCTTTTTTTAATTCGCCTATATTTGTAAGTCCTATAGTGTATCTGATATCACCGGATATTAACCAGGGACTTCGTCTTCCTCCAATGGGGATCAACACTCCACCACCAACAATAGCTCCATAGTCAAAACCTGTATATTCTTCACGATATTTTCTGCGGTCAGTACTTGCATCCTGATCGTGGTCTCTCCATACATCATCGTTAATGGTTAACCCAAATAAAGAAGCAACATAAAAACCGGCTTCGACATAATAGTGGATATTTTTGGGATCACCAAAATAGTATTTTGCCAAAATAGGGATTTCCACATAAGTAGAAACCTGTTTGGCTCCAAAAACAGTATCATTTGTTGTTTGAAGTGTGTCAGAGTAAAATAAGTAATCTGTTGTGGCACCTTTTTGGCTGGCTGCTACTTCAATACCAACAGAGAATCTTTCACCAAAATCACTTTTAATTACATGTTCAAATCCGTAATCGAATGAGACTCCGACATTATAACCTACCAGCATTGAGTTATTTTGAATTGAAGACCCTCTAAGGTTGGCTAGATTTACTCCTAAGCGAGCCCCGACTTGCATCTGGGCAAAGGATGATGTTGCGATTCCAACAAGGAAAGCAGCGATAACGAGTGTTTTGAAATAGTTGCGTGTCATAATAATTTTATTTGACATTTTTAAAATTAACATTTTATGTGATGATATTGATAAACACCATTTTCATATTTATACAAGCAAACAATTAAATGGTTTCAAAAAATTCTCAAATATTTATTAACTTTTTGTAAATTGTTCAGGTCATATTGATAACATCCAATGCATAGAATTATTTTCAGGAAACAAAGTTAAGGTTTTTTATTTACTATTTTTAAAAACTAATTTGCCTTCTTTATAATCAATTTCGATTTCTGAATCGCGGCTAACCTCACCGGCAAGTATCATTTTTGAGAGTTCATTCATCAAATTTCTCTGAATAACCCTCTTTACCGGTCTTGCACCAAACTGCTGATCAAAGCCGGCATCCGCAATATAGTCAACAGCAGAATCAGAAATTGAAATCCTGATTTGATTCTTAGCCAACAGCCCCTGAAGTACTTTGAACTGTATCTCAACAATTTCTTTGATTTCATCTCTGTCAAGAGGTTTGAAGACAATAATTTCATCAATCCTGTTCAGAAATTCTGGTCGTATTGTCGATTTTAGCATTGTCAGTACTTCCCTCTTTGTCTTCTCATAAATTTCCTCTTTATTATCAGGTGACATCGACTCCAGATTTTTCTGAATAATGTGTGAACCCACATTTGAGGTCATTATAATAATTGTATTTCTGAAATCAACAGTTCTGCCTTTATTATCCGTCAGTCTTCCATCATCGAGAACCTGGAGCAGGATGTTGAAAACATCGGGATGTGCCTTCTCAATTTCATCGAGAAGCACTACCGAATATGGCTTCCTCCTCACAGCTTCTGTCAACTGGCCGCTTTCATCATAACCGACATATCCTGGAGGAGCGCCAATCAGTCTCGAAACCGAATGTCTCTCCTGATATTCCGACATATCAATCCTTATCATCGAATTTTCATCATCAAAGAGGAATTCGGCAAGTGCTTTGGCAAGCTCAGTCTTACCTACTCCTGTTGTTCCCAGGAAAATGAAAGATCCGATTGGCCTGTTTGCATCCTGTAGTCCTGCCCTGCTGCGTCTTATGGCATCTGCCACAGCCTCTATGGCTTCATCTTGCCCGACAACACGGTTATGTAACTCAGTTTCAAGATGCAAAAGTTTTTCTCTTTCGCTTTGCAGCATCCTTGAAACGGGGATTCCAGTCCATTTTGAAACTACCTCGGCGATATCCTCTGCATCCACCTCCTCATTCAACATTGGTGAGTCGCCTTGAATTGCTATTAATTTTTTCTTGTATTCCTCAATCTCATCTTCAATAGCTTTGAGCTGTCCATATCTTATTTCTGCAACTTTTCCAAAATCGCCATCACGTTCAGCTTGGTCAGCTTCAAACTTCAGATTTTCTATCTCATTTTTTTTCTGTTGTATTTTTTCAACTATCTCTTTCTCCGATTGCCATTTTGCCCTTAGATGGCTTCTCTCATCATTCAGGTTTGCAATCTCCTCATTCAAAGCACTCAGCTTCATTTTGTCCTTTTCACGCTTAATTGCTTCCCGTTCGATCTCTAACTGCCTGGTCTTCCTCTCAATTATTTCAAGCTCTTCAGGTAATGAATTTATCTCAAGTCTCAGTTTTGCAGCAGCCTCATCAATAAGGTCAATCGCTTTGTCAGGTAAAAATCTGTCGGTAATATAGCGCTGCGAAAGTTCAACTGCTGATATAATGGCCTCATCTTTAATTCTTACATGATGATGAGTTTCATATCTCTCTTTCAATCCTCTCAATATGGAAATAGCAGAAAGCGTATCAGGTTCATCTACAACAACAATCTGAAATCTTCTCTCCAGGGCTTTATCCTTTTCAAAATATTTCTGATACTCTTTCAAAGTTGTCGCACCGATAGCACGTAATTCGCCACGTGCAAGAGCAGGTTTTAGGATATTTGCAGCATCCATTGCCCCTTCTGAGGCACCTGCGCCAACAAGAGTGTGAATCTCATCTATAAAGAGAACTATTTCCCCATCAGAATTAATTACCTCTTTAATAACACTTTTCAACCTCTCTTCAAATTCTCCTTTAAACTTTGCACCTGCGATAAGAGATCCCATGTCGAGCGAGAAAATGAGTTTCGATTTCAAATTTTCCGGCACATCTCCATTTACAACCCTATGAGCCAGTCCTTCAGCAATAGCAGTTTTACCAACTCCGGGTTCTCCGATAAGGATAGGATTATTTTTTGTTCGCCTTGATAATATCTGTAATATCCTTCTGATCTCCTCATCCCGGCCTATAACAGGGTCAAGTTTACCTGACCTTGCCAGCTCATTCAGGTTCTTTGCAAACCTGTTCAAAGCGTTGTAAGTGTCTTCAGCCGATTGACTTGATACGGTAGCTCCCTGACGTAATTCTTTTATGGCTGCCTTGAGTCCCTTTTCAGTGATTCCATTGTCCTTTAAGAGTTTGGAAGCAGTGTCCTTTCCCGAAAGAATTCCAAGCAAAATATGTTCAATTGATACAAACTGATCGTTGAATTCCTTTAGAAAAGAGGTTGCCTTCTGCAAGGCAGCATTAGCATCAGACGATAAGAATTGCTCTCCACCGCTTACTTTTGGAAGGGAATCAATGATTTTATCAATAGCCTTTGACAGGATAGGAACATTAACATCCAGCTTTTTCAAAAGATAGGGAACAACATTTTCGTCCACGTCGATAATCCCTTTCAGAATATGAATTGGCTCAATTGCCTGATTCTGCTTTTCTGTGGCAATTTGTTGCGCTTTTTGTATAGCCTCCTGTGATTTTATGGTGAAATTATTAAAATTCATATTTATATATATTTTAGTTTTTATTCTGTTTAATTTCTGCAAGTAATGTCAAAACCCCTGCCATGATTTTGAGAGTTTGCAAATCCCAAATCCCAAAATCCAAATAATTTCCATTTGCCACTACCTAAAATGCCAAACTGTTTGATTGGTCGGTATTTATGAATGACTTCACTATGCAAATCATTTGCTTTCATTTGTTATAAAAATAACAGGCTAATGAAAAATTGACAGTTGTATTTAAAGTCAACTGACAAATTGGCTTGATTCTCAGCACGATAGGGCATTGTAACCGATTGCTTTTTGGGTTGCTCCGGATGCTGGCAAATTCGGTGGGGTTTCCCCCTTAGTATCTTATTTCTAATATTCCCTGCTGTTGCAGGGCAGGCTGTGTATTTGTTGGCAGGAAATAACAAATAATAAATAGCAATTCTCAATCTATAGTTTTTAATTTTTTTAAACTATTTTTTCACAATATACCTATCTATCAAAATTTTATTCATCTTTGCACGTTGATTTATATAACTTAATTAAGGTTTATACTATTTAAGGAATATGCTCCAGAGTTTTTTATTTAAGAAGTTAAAATATTTTCTAATAATTGCAATTGCTTTGAATGGCAGTTCACTTGTGTTAGCACAGGATTATAAGGATTATACTGATTTGTTGCCCGATACTGTAAGGTCTTGCAAAGTTGACAGTTTGATGCTTAATGCGGAGCAGGGCTTTGGCCATTACCTATGGAGCACAGGGGATACAACAGCAAATATCTGGATAAATAATGAAGGCGGATACTGGCTGAATTTCACAAGCGGCGACACCATTAATGTTACCGATACAACCTGGGTTTTTATTCTGAATGCTCAGATTGTGCAAAGTGATACTACTATTTTCTGTGGGGATACAATCACATTAAATGGAGATAACAATATTTTTCAATACATCTGGACACCTGGTAGTGATACTGCTCAATCGGTGACGGTCTATCCCCGTGATACAACAAAATTTTACACCACAATCAGTGATATTGCAAACAGTTATTATTATTGTGTTGACAGTGTAACTGTTACAGTGGATCCAATCGTTATGTTTGATACAATTATTCAACTTAATATGGGCTGTAAAGGTGAGAATAAAACACAAATGAAAGTAGATGTGTCGGGAGGTTACCCGCCATATTATTACGACTGGTCAGCCGGCTATACTATTCCCGGACAACCTTCGGTTGCAATAGGGTTTACTGATGGAAATGAAAGTATTACTGTAACGGACACAATAGGATGTTTTAATATAAAAAATTTTGAGGTTAAGGCTTATCCTTTGCCTGAACTGGAAATACATACCGATCCGGGTGATACGGTTTATTTCCCAAATCCAATAATAACTTTCTCTTATGAAAATCTTACTTATGATTCACTTAGTGTTGATACTTTCCTGGTTACATCTTTACAATGGGATTTTGGTGATGAAACTACTGCCATACAACCGTCAGTAGCACATAAATATTGCACGCCGGATGATTTCTCAGTTGTTTTATCCTTTACCACTTTTTATGGTTGCCCTGGAGAGGATACTATTTTAGTAAAGGTAAAACCAATAAGATTGAAAGTCCCGACTGTAATAACTCCAAATGGTGACGGCTATAACGATTATTTCATAATTGATGAAGATGAAAATGGCGACGATGGGGGAGAGGCCTTCTTCAAGAGTAGTTCTCCCGGAGATTATAAGCCACTTGATACATATTATCTAAAAACTACTCTTGTGATCTTTAATCAGTGGGGTACAAAGGTTTACGAAGTAGAGGACTATCAAAACGACTGGATGGCTGAAAAGCTTAACGATGGTACATATTATTATGTTTTAGAATGTGAATGGCAAAGTGATTGCAGTGATGAAATTAAGACAGATGTTTACAAAGGAACCTTTATGGTGCTGGGTAGTAGCGTTTCAGATTAAGCAGGAAAATTATTTACTGGCAGTCGGTAATCAGCATATTTTAATACCTATAGTACAGACGCACGGCTGCGCTGTCTCTCAGTATCTTCTTTCCCCGAAAATAGCACTTCCAATCCTTACTATCGTGCTTCCCTCTTCAATTGCAATTTTATAATCGCCTGACATTCCCATTGAAATTTCTGTAAAATGCTTTGATCCCTGAAAATATCTTTCCTTCAAATCCTTCTTTATTTCCCTGAGATATCTGAATTCATTCCTGACTACAGAAACATCTTTAGTGTTGGTAGCCATACCCATTATGCCACAAATTCTGATATTTTCCATTTTTATATATTCCTCCGAGGAAAGCAATTCAACAGCCTCTTCCATATTAAGTCCGAACTTTGTCTCTTCGGTTGCAATGTGAAACTGCAGCAGGCAATCCACAACCCTGTTGACTTTTGCAGCCTGTTTATTAACCTCACGAAGTAGCTTTATCCTGTCAATGCTGTGAATCAGCGACACAAATGGAATAATATATTTAACCTTATTAGTCTGGAGATGGCCGATAAAGTGCCATTGAATATCATCCGGCAATTGTGGATACTTTGAGCTGAGTTCCTGAGCCTTATTTTCCCCGAACAATCTGTGTCCTGCATTGTATGCAATAAGGATATCCTCTATAGGTTTTGTTTTCGATACCGCAACCAGTTTTACACCTTCCGGGATACCATTTTTTATATTTATCAGATTTTCAGCAATGCTCATCGTTCACTTTTTTTTGACAAAGGTAACACAGATTGTTCAAATGGAATGGTGGAATGATGATAATGTTAACGGTTTTGCAATAGTAATATGTTTTTGATAAATCGGTTTTTGATGCAAAAATTTCCTTTTCAACCCACAGGGTCTCTGTCCGCTTGCCTTTGCCGACCCTAAGGGTTTTTGTGCAGGCAAAACCATTCGGGTGAATGCGGTCTTGTGTGGAAGACCTCCCGAATGGTTGGATTAAAGGAAAGAGCTAAAAGAAGGCATACCGAAGAAAATAAGTATAAGTAGTATTGGGAGGTTTTTTTTGATGATAATAAAAAAAATAATAAAAAAGTTGTTTGAAATGATAAATTATATACTTTTGCACCTCCCAAACGGGAATGGTTCATTGAAAATATTAGGAATGAATATAATTCAATCTATTTGCCCGGAGAGGTGGGTGAGTGGCTGATCCCGAAGTTTCGGGATGCTAAACTGGCTATTCAAAAGAAAGACAATAGGAGGATTTTAGATATCAAACTCAACGTTACTTGAAAAATTGGAGAGGTGGGTGAGTGGCTGAAACCACCAGTTTGCTAAACTGGCGTACCTATTAACGGGTACCGGGGGTTCGAATCCCCCTCTCTCCGCAGTTATCTTCCAAGGCTGAGCAGATTGGCGTGAAGGTCGCAGGTTAGATTGAAAATATT
>JAOZLR010000119.1 GCA_029934735.1 Bacteroidales bacterium | reverse complement strand
TAAATGGCCGGAAAGGACACTACCGCGAACTGCTTGAGCAATTCAGAAAACAGGGCTTTTTGAAAGTCAGAGCCGATGGAGAGATCAGGGAACTTAGTTTTGGTTTGCAGTTAGATCGGTATAAGGTTCACGATATTGAGATTATTATAGACCAGATAAAGGTCAGTCCTGACAGCGAGAAACGCCTTGTGCAATCTGTGCAACTTGGAATGAAGTACGGCAAAGGTTCGGTTATGATTCTTGATTATGAGTCAGAGAAAATAAAACATTTCAGCCGCACCTTGATGTGTCCCACAACCGGAATTTCATACAATGAGCCGGAGCCCAACACTTTTTCATTCAATTCACCTTATGGTGCATGCCCAAACTGTAACGGCCTTGGAACAGTAACGGAAATTGATATGAATAAAGTCTTCCCTGACAAATCAAGGAGCATTAAAAAAGGAGGAATTGCTCCTATTGGTGAGTATAAAAACAACTGGATATTTAGCCAGATGGAGGTCATCGGCAAGAAATTCGGTTTTGATTTGGATACGCCGGTAGCAAAGGTCCCTGATGAGGCTATCTCAACAATTCTTTATGGGTCAAAAGAGCCTTTCACCATAAAGAAGGAATATCTTGGTATAACCTCTACATACACCCTCGATTTTGAAGGAATAATAAACTTCATAAACAACCAATATAAAGAGACAACATCTGCAGGAATCAAAAAATGGGCACAAAATTTTATGAATACCGTAGAGTGTCCGGTCTGTCACGGTGAGAGGCTTAAAAAGGAATCACGCCATTTTAAAATTGATAAGAAAAGTATCTCTGAGATTGCACAACTCGACCTTATCCACCTTTATGAATGGATTGACGGCCTTTCAGATAATATTAACAAAAGAAAAAGGCATATTGCACATGAGATTCTCAGGGAGATAAAAACAAGAATCCGATTTCTGCTTGATGTGGGGCTTGATTATCTTTCGCTCAACAGACAATCCCGAAGCCTTTCGGGTGGTGAATCACAACGCATCAGGCTTGCAACACAGATCGGATCACAACTTACCAGTGTCCTTTACATTCTTGATGAGCCAAGCATTGGGCTTCACCAGCGCGATAATCTGCGATTGATAAAATCGCTACAGGATTTACGCGATATTGGTAACTCAGTTGTAGTTGTTGAGCACGACAAAGAAACGATTTTATCAGCTGATTATGTTGTTGATATTGGCCCGGGAGCAGGACGTCACGGCGGAGAAATTGTTGCACAAGGCTCACCAAAGGAGATGGTCTCTTGCAACACAATTACTTGTGATTATCTTAGAGGAAAGAAAAAGATTGAAATTCCGGAAACCAGGCGAAATGGAAAGGGGAACTTCATTGAGCTATTTGGGGCAACAGGAAATAATCTGAAAAAGATTAACCTAAAAATACCTCTCGGTAAACTTATCTGTGTTACAGGTGTTTCAGGAAGTGGCAAATCAACACTTATAAACGAGACCCTTTACCCAATACTGAGTAGTCATTTCTATAGGTCGGTTAAAAAGCCATTGCCTTATAGCTCGATTGATGGAATAAAAAATATCGACAAGGTTATCGAGATAGACCAATCTCCAATCGGACGTACACCTCGGTCAAATCCGGCAACATACACAAAAGTTTTTGATGAAATAAGAAAATTGTATGCCCAATTACCGGAGGCAAAGATAAGAGGTTACAAGCCGGGACGTTTTTCGTTTAATGTTAAGGGTGGTCGCTGTGAAACCTGTAAAGGTGCAGGCATTAGAATAATAGAGATGAATTTTATGCCTGATGTTCATGTGCATTGCGAAGATTGTCAGGGGAAAAGATATAACCGCGAAACACTTGAAGTTAGATATAAAGGTAAATCAATAAACGATGTACTGAATATGACTATCAATCAGGCTGTAGAGTTTTTTGAAAACATTCCTGCAATAATCCAAAAGATAAAAACCCTTCAGGATGTTGGGCTGGGATATGTTACGCTTGGGCAACAGTCAACAACCCTTTCAGGAGGAGAAGCACAACGTGTTAAGCTGGCAGCCGAATTGTCGAAACGTGACACCGGAAAAACACTCTATATTCTGGATGAACCGACTACAGGGCTTCATTTTGAGGATGTTAATGTATTGCTTACGGTACTGCAAAAGCTTGTTGATAAAGGGAATACAATTATAGTAATCGAACATAATATGGAGGTCATTAAAGTTGCGGATCATATAATTGACCTTGGGCCTGAAGGCGGCGAAAGGGGAGGAGAGATAATTTGTGAAGGTACACCTGAAGATGTGGCTGAGTGTGATAAGGGTTATACTGCTGAGTATTTGAGGATAGAGTTGGGATTGTAGATTTTTTTGTAAGAGGAAAATTATGGTTGATCATTGACAGCATGCAAAATATCCTCAGGTGTCAGGTATGTTTGTCTTTTAAACTCTTTATACTCTTCGGATGCATTGGATTGTTCCAACACAAAAAGTGACCACCTGTAAAGAGCTTTTCCTAACCCCTTTTCAATGGTTATTTCGTCGATCTCATTTTCATACTCAACCCTCTTTGTCTTCGACAGATAGGCGAAGCCACGGCCAAGAACTCCAAAGAATCCTTTGTCGTTGTAATCAGATATGTGACCGAATTCATGTCCAAGCAAACCAATGGAAGCATTAAAAGGAACATTGCTAATAATCACTTTTTTATCATCATTTGAATTGTTTATCCTAACAATGTATATCCGGTTCTCCCTTTTTCTGAAAATCAATGAAAAAAAAGTGGGCCTCACATTCAAAGTGGTTTTGATTCTCTTCTCTTTAAATTTTATTATTGTATTTTTCAGCTCAGGATAAAAAGAGAGAGCATACAAAGTTGCTACTTCTATTCCTTCTGGTATCTCTTTATTTTTACCAAATTCAGCCTCAAGACTATCCTTATTCAAAGACAGTGTAAGACTGTCTGGGCAATTCCAGGAAGTGTAATCCTGACCAAAAGAAAAAATAGGAAAGAAAAATGCAATAATAAGTGTGAAAAAGAAATATCTCATAAATGCTACATTTGCAATCGGTTGCAAAGATATAATTTATTTTGAAATTATTTTATTAAAAAACAGGGTAACCTTTTTGCAAAAATCGGAATTAACTAGAAAGCACAGGGCTCAGGTAAACATCAAATAGGTGTTGAAAAGAAGAAAAATAGAATTATCATTATTGATGATTTGCAATTAATATCAGACCGACACCAGGGGAAAGAGCCTCGTTCTATTTTACCACACCTCTATTAATTAAAAAACCGGCAAGTAAAATTGTCGGTTTTTTTGTGGGATATAGTGGATTCGAACCACTGACCCCCGCCCTGTCAAGGCGGTGCTCTGAACCAACTGAGCTAATATCCCTTTCGGGAGGGCAAAATTAATAAATCATTTTAATTTCACGCTTGTTTTGTTAATATTTTTATACTTTTGAGACCAAACAAATAAAATAGTATCTATGAAAAAGTTTTCACCCTCCGTTTTTATAAGTTTTCTCATTGTTAACTTATTGATTTCTTCAGTTTTTGCTCAAACTGAAAAAAAAGAATTAACACTTAATGATATTTTTAAGTCGCGTAAGTTTTATGCTTCCGGCGTTTATGGAATGAAGCCGCTGAATGACGGCGAGCATTTCTGTATGTTGAAAAAAGATAGCCTGAACATTTACAGTTATAAAACAGGTGAGTATTCCGGAACAATAGTTACTTCACAACAGTTAATACCGGAAGGCGACACTACTCCTATACCAATGTACAGATACCAGCTAAGCAAGGATGAGAAGAAAATTATCTTTTCCACAAAAACAGAGAGTATCTACCGCCGCTCAAGTATTTCTGAATATTATGTCTGGGATTCAAATTCTGGCAAACTGACGAAACTATCTGACAATGGCAAGCAGCGTCTTGCAACATTTTCCCCCGATGGGAACAAAGTGGCTTTTGTCAGGGATAACAATCTTTTTATAAAGGATTTTGCTGCAAATACAGAGAAGCAGGTTACAAACGACGGATTGAGAAATAATGTAATCAATGGTGCAACAGATTGGGTTTATGAGGAGGAGTTCAGTTTTTCTAAGGCCTTTTTCTGGTCACCCGATGGAAACAGGATCGCATTTTACCGTTTTGACGAAAGCAATGTGAAAGAGTTTCAGTTTACTGAATGGGGCGACCTTTACCCCAAAGAATACAAATATAAGTACCCCAAAGCCGGTGAAGATAATTCCGTTGTAAAAATTTTGGTTTACAATCTTGACAGTGACAATACAAAAGAGATGGACATCGGCTCTGATACCGACATATATATTCCAAGAATAAAATGGACAAACGACCCTTCATTGCTTGCAATTCAATGGATGAACAGATTGCAGAACAATTTAAAGATATTATTAACTGACGTTAGCACAGGGACAAATAAGGTGATTTATGATGAGACCAATAAATATTACATCGACATCACTAACAACCTGACTTTTTTTGAAGATAATAAGCAATTTGTTTTCACAAGCGAGCTGGATGGTTATAACCATATATATTTGTATAGTATAGATGGCGAACTAATTAATCAGGTGACAAAAGGTGAATGGGATGTTACAAGCCTTAAAGGAGTTGATGAGACAAAAGGCCTTGCCTATTTTACTTCAGCCGAAATATCTCCATTGAACAGAGAACTTTATGTTGTTAAACTAAATGGCAAAGGGAAAAAGAAACTCTCCGAGCAGGATGGAACTAACAGGGCTGTATTTAGCAAGTCGTACAAATATTATGTAAATACATATTCATCAGCAACAACACCGTCATACATAACCGTAAATGACGCTAATGGGAAAGTGATACGTGTTTTAAAAGATAACTCCGATTTATTGGATACTCTTGCTGAATACGATTTTAGCTTTAAGGAGTTTTTTAAATTCACGACATCAGAAGGTGTTGAGTTAAATGGATGGATGATAAAGCCTCCCGGCTTTGATCCGGATAAAAAATATCCTGTATTGATGAGTGTTTACGGAGGGCCAGGTTCACAGACAGTACAAAATTCCTGGAGAGCAAATATGTGGAACCAGATGTTGGCACAAAAGGGAATTATTCTGGTTTCGGTTGATAATCGTGGTACTGGTGCCCGGGGTGAGGAGTTTAAAAAGATGACCTATTTGCAACTTGGTAAATATGAGACAATAGACCAGATTGAAGCGGCCAAATATCTTGGATCGCTAAATTATGTTGACTCCACAAGGATTGGTATTTGGGGTTGGAGCTATGGAGGCTATATGTCGTCACTTTGTATAACTAAAGGTGCAGATTATTTCAGTATGGCCATTGCAGTTGCACCAGTAACCAACTGGAGATATTACGACAATATTTATACTGAAAGATTTATGAGAACACCGCAGGAAAATCCTGATGGATATGATGATAACTCACCTATAAATTATGTAAGCGAACTAAAAGGAAAATATCTGATTGTTCATGGTACTGCTGATGACAATGTTCATTTGCAAAACACTATGGATATGGTAACTGCACTGGATGATGCCAACAAGCAATTTGAAATGCAGCTATATCCCAACAGTAATCATGGCATATATACAGGTCGGAATACAACGATGCACCTTTATACAAGATTAACTAATTTTATAACAGATGTTTTTTTAAAAAAATAATTAATATTTTATTGTAAAGAATAAAAAATATTTTATATCTTTGCGCCCCCGTTATTAAAGGTAATTATTGAGATTTTAAATATTAAAAAATAGAAATATGATTATTATTCCGGTTAAAGAAGGCGAAAATATTGACAGGGCACTGAAAAAGTTCAAAAGGAAGTTTGAGAAAACAGGCGTTATTAAAGAATTGCGCGTAAGACAAAAATATACAAAGCCTTCTATAATAAAGAGAGAGCAGAAATTAAAAGCAATTTATGTTCAGCAGCTGAGACGAATGGAAGAAGGTTAGGTCATTTAACATAAATTAACAAGAGATACTAAAGAAAACTTTAGTCCTTTTAAAATATTTTAGTATTTTTGGACTAAAGTTTTTTATTTGTATATGGTAACAACCGATTTCATAAATTACCTGAAGTTCGAGAAGCGATACTCACCTCATACAATTACTGCCTATACTAAGGATCTGGATCAGTTTGATTCCTTTCTGATATCAGAATATGAAGTTTTAAATGCTAATGAAGTCAGCTATCAAATGGTAAGGTCATGGATCGTTGGTTTAATCGAACAGGACATTTCTGCCAGATCAGTTAATAGAAAATTATCAACACTTAAATCATACTTTAAATATCTGGTAAGAGAAGAGTTGATAAATGAGAACCCTATGCCAAAGGTTCAGTCGCCAAAAACTTCAAAAAAACTTCCTGTTTTTGTTGACCGAGAAAGTATGGAGACCCTTTTTTCAGAAGACATATTTAGTAATGATTTTGATGGGAGGCGCAACAGGCTTATAATCGAAATGTTTTATATGACGGGCATAAGACTTTCAGAGCTAATCAACTTAAAAAACTCCGATATTGATTTTTATCAACAAAGCATTAAGGTTTTAGGAAAGAGAAACAAGGAAAGAATAGTCCCCATCTCAGCGGAACTCATAGACTCTATAAAAAATTATATTGAGATTAGAGATAAAAATGTTGAAGTGCTTGAACAAAATGATTACTTTTACGTAACAATTAAAGGAAAAAAACTTTACGAAAAACTTGCATATCACATCGTAAATTTGTATCTTGGGAAAGTTTCAACTTTACAGAAAAAAAGCCCACACGTGCTAAGACATACATTCGCAACACATATGCTTAACAACGGAGCTGATCTCAATGCTATCAAAGAGATTCTTGGCCATTCAAACCTGGCTGCCACTCAGGTTTATACTCATAATACAATTGAGAAGTTAAAAAATATATATAAACAAGCCCATCCGAGGGCATAACTTATGAAAGGAGAATAATATGAAAGTAAACATCAATTCAGTTCATTTCAAAACAGACAAGAGTTTAGATTCATTCATCAATGAGAAGGTTGGAAAGCTTTCATCTATCTATGATGGTTTAATTGGGAGTGATGTTACACTAAAAGTTGTCAATTCTGACAAGCCTGAGAACAAATTGGCCGAAGTCAGGTTGTTAATTAAGGGGTATGATCTGTATGCAAAGAAGCAATGTAAGACTTTTGAGGAAGCTACAGATTCTGCCGTAGATGCCCTAAGGAAGCAGCTTTCAAAGCATAAGGAGAAGCTAAAAAAGCACTAATATCAGACAAGATAAATATTTTATATTTTTTCTTTGATTATTCAGAATATGTTTTATACTTTTGCAGTCCTTTTTTAAAGGACTGTTTTTTATATACTGAGACATCAGCCAATGTAGCTCAGTTGGCCAGAGCAGCTGATTTGTAATCAGCCGGTCGGGGGT
>JAOZLR010000118.1 GCA_029934735.1 Bacteroidales bacterium | reverse complement strand
TCCAAGAAGAGGAGCAAAAAGCCCGAATATTCGGGCTTTTTTGTTTATTGACTATGTTTTATATCTATTTTCTATATTCAAGCTCTGCAGATAAATTCTATGTCGGGCATTCCAATGACCCGAAAAATAGACTTGTTAAATTCCTATTTTTTAGGCCTTTAAATATGATAACAATCAAGAATTTTCAGCGACTTGAAAAGGCTCTTCTTAAAAAACACTAATTTATCTGTTTAAAGTTTCTTATTTTGTAAGAAAAACTCAACATAAGATACTGTTGCAAAACCTGGGATTGTGTATCCTCAATATAACTTTCAGTAACTATCCTGTTAATGCTTGTATTTTGATTCAGGATATCAAAAACAGATAATGTCAATTCGGCTTGCCTGTTTTTAAGAAACTTCATGCCCAGTCCCATATTCCAAAGGAAATAATTTGTGTTGTATCCATCCGACAATCCGTTATAAAACTGATGATTCAATTCAGACCTGAATACCAGCTCTTTCCAGAAATTCCAATAAACACGTATTTTGCTTAACTGGCTGAAATAACGTGAATCAAGGTTCTTATTGAGGGTGTTTATTGCCCAACTTACCTTTGAGTTTGATGAAAGTGTAAAATCTAATTTCTCACTTATGTTACTGCTAAGCACAGCTCCAAAGGAGAGAGATGGTGAATTTGAATAATTAATATCTGTATTTATTAGTCCGGGTATGCGGGCAAATGTGGCTGTGAAATTAAAATTCAGATTCGATTTAATTTTAATAACAGGGATGCCATAGGTTACAAATGTTCGCAAATTGTAATAACCATCAAGATTAACCGGTTGTGTAAGTTGAGTTCCTGCCGGCCATACCATACCATTATCAAATATGCTATCCTTTTGGGCAATCAAAGCTCTGTTAGCAATATAATTATGTGTATAACTACCAGATAGTAAAGCAAAAAAGGTTGAGCCCAGTGCTGAATTTGAAACGGAATAACGTGTAAAAAATGTATGTTGATTTTGTTGTGATAACGTAGGATTACCGATTGTTAGCTGAATGGGATTGGAATTATCCAGAACATTCTGCAACTGGCTCACAGATGGCGCTGTTGAGTTGCTACGGTAAAATATACGCAGATTCTTACTTCGTGAAATACGATACATAAACATTGCCCGTGGAAGGATGCTGTAATATGTCTGGTTAATATGACCCAATTCAGGAAAAAACTGTTCGTTTTTCAATTGTGCAACCTGATATGCAGCACTTATCATAAAATTGATTTTCCTTTGACTATATCGAAACCCGACACCTCCTTCATTTGTTATATATCGACTTTCAAACTGATTTGTAAGCAGGGTATCCATCACGCTGTAATTGCCTGTCTGTTCGTCAAAATTATTGGTTATCTTGTCAGAATTGTTATCACTGTATGATGTTTTGTAATTAATTAAAAGAAGTTTATTCCTCCCCAGAGACTCTGTATATCGCATATTTCCCGACAATCTCCGCTCATAAACATCAAGGTCTGAGTTTTGGTCAAGGGTGTCAAATTCTGCCTGGTCATAATAAAAGGTTTCAGAATTTTGAAAACTTTCTCCACTATTATTCTTAAAGTCTTGTCCAAGGTTGAAAGAGATTGTACGCCCGGTTTTGGCAAACTTATGCCTGTACAGAATAGTATTAGAAAAATTATAGCCCAGCAGATTGCTTGAGAAGTTATTAGCCATCAAATTAAGAAGTGAACTATCCTGACTCGTCAATCCTTTCAAAATACTACTGCCATCATTTTTCTGATAAGTAAATTTTGGACGAATAAGTATTGAGTTATTATCATTAATTTTATAATCAAATCTAAAATTAAAACGATGATTAAGATTCATGCTTTCAGCAATTTCACTTTCATCATAATCTTGTCCTGAGCCTTCTGCCAAAACATATTTTCTTGTCAAGACATTATCATTAGAGTTATCGCTTTTATTAAAGAAATAATTACCGGCAACATCAATCTTTTCGCCCCATTTATCAGTATAATTAAACCCGGCAGCATTTGTTGTTGTAATACCGCCCTGCTGATTAACTAGAAAATCGTTAACACTACTACTACTTGAACCTCCGCTGCTACCTCTACCGCCGCCGCCACCGCCGCCGCCGCCACCTCTCCTACCTGATCTGCCGCCGGAAGTTGTACTGCTCATAACCCCAACAAGATCTTCAGTAGAAAAATTTTGCTGGTTAACATTATTACTTTGGCCGAGAATTGAAATTCGTCTGTCTCCATTGAAAATATTAATATTTCCATCTATCTTATATCTGTCATCAGTACCATATCCACCCTGCACTTTTCCGAAAGTCCCATTGCGGTATTCCAGTTTGGTAACGATATTTATAGTCTTTTTCGATTCACCGTCATCAAAGCCGGTAAACTGTGCCTGCTCACTCTGCTGATCAAAAATTTGAATTTTATCAATTATTTCAGCAGGTATATTTTTCAGTGCAGCATTCGGGTCATCTCCAAAAAACCTCTTACCATCTACCAAGACCTGCTTTACATCTTCACCCTGTGCCTGCACTTTACCATTCTGCACAACAACTCCGGGCATTTTCTCAAGCAGATTCTCAGCATTAGCATCAGTATTAATCTTAAAAGATTCTGCATTATATTGTGTTGTATCTCCTATCTGAACTGTTGGAGCTGACTTCCCCGTAATCTCTACTTCATCAAGCATTTTCATATCCTTCTTCAGAAGTAATATTCCCAGGTTCTTATCTGAATCTCCCATTTCAACAGGTGTATTAATAGATTTATACCCAACAAAAGAGAGCCGGAGAAAATATTTCCCGGGATTTGCCATTATTTCAAACCCCCCTTTATCATCTGTAATGGTTCCTAACCCC
This sequence comes from Bacteroidales bacterium, assembly GCA_029934735.1. GTDB lineage: Bacteria > Bacteroidota > Bacteroidia > Bacteroidales > JAADJA01 > JAADJA01. The sequence continues at coordinate 4,594 of JAOZLR010000118.1, read as the reverse complement.
TGAAGAGTGTCGGGGTGTACTGACAAAACTATGTTTGCACCTGATATTGGCTGATTATCACTGCCATGTAATATGCCGGACAGAATATGTTTCTGTGCAAACAGAGAGGATGAAGACAACCAAAGAAGCACTAAAACAAAATATGCCTGATAATTTCTATTCATCGCACCAATTTTTATCAACAGAAAATTATTAACATAATATGCAAAAGCTATTTCCTGACAAATGAAGCCTTTTTAACTTTAAATTTTCTCTAGTTTTTTCTTCTGCTCATCAGTTAACACCGACTTAATCTCTTTCACTGTTGAGTCCCAATTCTGTTTCATACTTTTCCACATTCCATCTCTCATATCATCATTTCTCTTTTGTAGTACCTCCATTTTCCCTTTTTGGTCATCAGTCAAATCAAACCTGTTTAAAGCAAAATAGTACCCCGGAGCATGATTTTTTTTGCCAGGCTTAATCATTATTTTATCATACTCTTCTCTTTGTTCATCGGTAAGGATATCTCTTATCTCTTTAGTTGATGCCTCCCATCTCGATTCGCGGAGTTCCTGCATCTGATCAATCTTTTTCTGTCTTTTTTCTATTATCACATCTATTTGCTCCTGCTGATCATCGGTCAAATCAAGCTGACTTAACATCCTTGGCATTGCGGGCATTCCACTTTGTAAATTTCCGTATGCAACACCTTTGGTGCTTGCTTTGCCTTTAATACTGGTTCTTCCATCCCGGGCTGGTAATCCTTTCTTTATCATTACCTCTCTTTTCATCCCCATTTTATCAAAATTTCCGGCTCTCTCGTATTTACCTCTAACAAAATGATCTTCATATCCGAATCCCGGCCCATAATTTACACTCATTTCCATTCTTTCCTTCATTGTATTTTTGTGTATCGATTTTCCGATCAGAAGCAAAACTGATCCCCCTATAATGATTCCTATTGCAATGGCTGCTGATAGTAATAAATAATCTTTTGTTGTTTTCATCTTTTTAGTGTTTTTATAGTTTAACTATTTTTATTAATTTTTTATGTGGCAAAATTGCAACCAACATTGTCATCGTGCAAAACAAATCGACAAAACGACTAAAATAATAGACGGAGAGGGGGAAATAAATATTCAGAGATAGCAATATATGTGAAACAGTGCAAAAATGAGAATCAAAGTTATTGCTTTTTATATTCTCTCATTCGTTTCGTCGGTTCAATTGTAGGAAAACCTTCCCATAATTCATCGGTAAAATAATCGGTGTAAATTATTTTCATACTTCTTTTTTGCTCAAAATCGGCAAACTGCTTATTTGTTATCTTCCTGTCATCTAAAATTAACATTTCAATTGACTCTTCTGATGTTACTACGAAATTGATTCTCACTTTAATCTCTTTCAATTGTTTATCAAAAAGAAACCGTTCTTTTTTCTTTATTAATGATACAGATCTGTTAACACTAAAATTTGTACTTATTTTTTTAGAAAAATACTTCAAATAATAACTGTTACCTTCCTTCTCAAAATAGATAGAACCACTAAAATGATTCATGGTATATCCAACTCCAAAGAGATGAAAGTCTTTCCCAACTTTCCCGTCATCATATTGATAGTCTGCTCTGATTAATGCATAAGTAATCATTGATATATAAACTCTGCCAATAAATTTTCCATTCTTTTTTGGTACAAAATCAATGATATAAACATCTTCTCCCTTTACTTTTGTTCCTCCGGCAAGAGTATAAATGTATCTTCCCGTATTGTATAAAAACTCCCAGCTCTCTTTGTCATCCATTGAACTGTACCTAAGTCTGTATTTAATGTTTCTGTTATAATAATTTGTTTTAATAGTATTCGTTTTGCTTTCTGCAACAGAATCCTTATTTATTTCGTCATCCTCCTCATCAATATCAAGTTTTTGACTCAAAATTCCGCTTTTAACTTTCCAATACTCATTTTCCTCAGTGTCATTAAACAGATTTTCAAAAATGTCAGCCATCTTCTCCAATTCAGTAATTTCTTCCTCCTTTAAAGAAACAGCTCTGATCGGATCAATTTTTAGAGTATCCTCATCATTATCAGAAAAATATAGATCGACCAGCAAATCAGTATAAGAAGTGTTATGTTTTGGAATTTTTCTGGCAGCCTGTTTAAGTGATTCTTCATTCAACTCATTGATGGAATTTTTTTTAATATCTACAGTAGCTTTTTCAAAATCAGAAGTGTTTCTCCAACGAATAAATGTTTGTGCTTTTACAGTTCTTCTTTTATAATTTACATCTTTATTCTCTAATACTTTTTTTACAATAACTTCAGGGTCTGGAGGATTACCAAAAACAAAAGCCTCACTCAAATTAATAATAGCTTCTTTTAAATAGATTGTCGTTATGCTGTCTAATTCACTTATAATAACGACTTTAGTCTCGTACCCTATATATTGAAAGCTTAAAGTATCGTTCTTATCGAGCTTAGTAATATCCAAAGAAAAAAAGCCTTTTTCGTTACTAATGGTTCCTATATTTTTATGTAATACTATAATATTTGAATAAGGGAGTGGCGTTTGTTTGTCCATATCAAGCACCATCCCTTTCACTATGCTGGCACTTTGAGCTGATGTTTGAAAACTAATCGCCAAACTGAAAAACAGAAAAAGCATGAAATATTTCATTGTTATTTGATTGAAATTCAACAGTTAACCTCCTAATCCCTTTAAGTGCTTTTGAAACTCCTCTTTATAATAGTCGCCTATTGGTAACCAGTTGTCTCCAATAATAATTCTACTTCGCTCTATTGAGTCTATTTTTGATATTGAGACAATATAAGACCTGTGAACACGAACAAATTTATCGGATGGCAATTTCCCTTCCATCGTCTTTAATGGCATAAGAGTAAGGACGGTTTTCTCTTTTGTAAATATCTTAATGTAATCCTTCAATCCCTCCATATACAAAACCTCATTCAAATTTATTCTGACCGTGCTTGTGCCCTCTTTTACGAACAGGAAATCTTTTTGAGAATTTTCATCAATTTGCTTCAGCGAATCTGTTCCGGTATTGTTAAGATGATATATACGATATGCTTTATTGGCTGCTTTCAGGAATCTTTCAAATGTAAACGGCTTTACCAAATAGTCAGTTGCATCAAGTTCAAATCCCTCAACTGCATAATCGTGATAGGCTGTTGTAAAAATTACCTGTGGCTTAACTATCAACGACTCAAAAAGCTGTACGCCGGATATGTCAGGCATCTGAATATCAAGAAAAATAAGGTCAACCTTCTCTCTTTGCAAAGTCTCCACTGCTTCAAAGCCATTTTTGCATAAGGCTTTAAGATTCAAAAAAGGAATCTTAGAAATAAAATCCTCCAGCAGGTCGCGTGCCAGAGGCTCGTCGTCAACAATGATGCAGTTCATATTTTTTATTTACTCATAACCCTTAACTCATAATTTCTAACTCATAACCCTTTAACTCATAACTTCTAGCTCCTGGCAATCTTCAAGGAGAGCTCAACGCTGAAATATCCCTCCTTCTCATCTATTGTCAGGCTATGCGAGTTTGGGTACAAATGTTCGAGTTGCTTTTTTATATTTACCAGTCCGATACCACTTCCTTCATCTTTTTTTTGCGATTTCGAAACCCTGTTTATCACAATCAATTTCAGCTCATTATCCGAGACAGCCAGCTCTGCATTGATATCAGTACCATCAGCATCAACACCATGCTTAAAGGCATTTTCGAAAAATGGGATTAAAATCATTGGCATTATTTTCTTACCGGCAGTATCGCCCTCCACATTAAAAGAGACATTGGCATCTTCTGACAAACGAAGCTTCTGAAGCTCGATATAGTTGTTCAGATATTCAATTTCCTTATCTAGAGAAACAACATCTTTACCCGACTCATATAGCATATATCTCATCATATCAGATAGTTTCACAATAGCACCCGGTGTTTTATCCGACTTTCTGTTCGCCAGTGAGTAGATTCCATTAAGAGTATTAAAAAGAAAATGAGGATTTACCTGCGACTTTAGGAATGAAAGTTCAGAAGCCAGCTTTTCCTTTTCCATCTCCTGCCTTTGCTTTTCATTTTTATACCACTCCTGAGTTATCCTGATTGTTGCGCTCAGCAACAGAGCGATAAATACTGCTGAAGTAGTTGCCTCATTATTTCGTCTTTCACGCATACTTTTGGATCTCTGAAAAGCAGCCTGTTTTCCGCGCCCCGCCTTGTTATCGTAATTTTTCATTGTCATTTTATACCCCGGTCCTGCCATCACACTTCTCCCTTCAAAATAATGAAAGTAGGTGTGGCTGATGAAATATGTGAGCATTAAGCTTGCAACAATTATCAAGGAATAAATCAGAAACTTTTTACGGGCAAGAAAAAAAGGGATAAAAACAAAATAATTAATGTAGAAGAAAAAAATCACCAGACCCAGTGTGAAAATTCTGTATTGCGGAAAGGCTCTGTCTTCAGGCATATCAAACAGCAGAAAAGGCAGAATGATGAACCCTGTCCAGGCAAGAACGTGAAACAGAATGCTAAATATTTTCTTTTTTGTCATTTGAACCGAATCGGATGAATTGCAAAAATAGCGAAGATTA
>JAOZLR010000117.1:3991-7586 GCA_029934735.1 Bacteroidales bacterium | reverse complement strand
TTTCTCAACTGTTGCAGTTGAAACATCTATGACCGAAATAATACTGTCAACGCTGTATCCGCCCTGATTTAGAACCCAAACTTTATCATTTACTTTCAACATCCTCTCCGGACCAGTACCAACCGAAATGGAGCCGGAGATTTTAAACCCTGCAAGCTCAATTACCTGTACAGTATTATCCCAGCAGGAAACATAAGCATGGCCATCGTCTGCCTGAACAACATAGCGGGGTAGCTCAATATTGTTTATAGAATAGATAAATTTGAATGAACTTTGATCTACAATCCTGATTTTGTTTGAGTTGTTTACAACAACAAATGTGTTCAGTCCTATTTGAGTTGCCGATTGAACAATGTTTCCAAGTTCAAGTCCATTATTTTGTTCCTGAAATATTTTGTTTTCAACACCACCGCTCTCATACCAAAAGCTGATTGTTCCTGTCCCTGTATTATAAGGGCCTTCATTGATAATTAACAATCCATCAAGGTAATTGTCAATTGTGGTTGGTTTTGGTGGCATCTCTATCGGCTTTTCACATGATGTGATAAGAAATAATGATAATATGACAGTTAATTTAATAATTTCTGTTAATTTCATAATCAGCCGCGCTTCTTAAATTGAAAATACAAAGATAGTCTATAATTTCTGCCAGGCATAGGATAATATGCTACTGATTGGTATTTCGTATTGTATAGATTCAAAATATTAAATTGTAGTTTTAGCCCGAAATCCTTCAGCGAAAAAGTCTTACTTATCATAATCTCACCAATATTGTAAGCAGGTAAATACTCTTCATTATCGCGGGTGGTGAATCGCAATCCTGTGTATGAATGCCTGTAATTCAAGACAAAACCACTATACAAAAAAGAGAGATTTCCTGTAAAGTTATTTACTGGAATATAAATAAGCTGTTTATTAATGGAATTATCATTTGGGCCTGTTTGTTTTTGATTTGTTGATTTCGTGTAGGAGTACCCCAGCCTTAAATTTAATGCAACACTGTTTAATTTCACCTTAACCATGCCGTTGACTTCCAGCCCCCTTGCCCAAACGGTCTGTATATTTTGCGCTGTCCAGAAATTACCCGTTACAGGAGTCCACAAGATATAATCATCAATAACTGAGTTAAAACCAGTAACTATCAGTTCATATTTAGGTTTCATTTTGTCTTTGAAAATAAGAGAAACTTCTTCATTCCACGATTTCTCCGGTTTTAGGCTTGTGTTACCATAAGGATACCAATACAAGTCGTTAAATGTAGGAGCCCTGAAATTACGTGAGACATTTGCCTTTCCATAAATAAATTTCACAATTCTTCCCTCAATTCCTAAAGCTGGCAAAAATGGTGCTCCATAACCGTCAATAAAATCCTGTCGGAAGTTGGCTGTTATATCCCACTTAATGACAGGTATTTGGTAATTTATTGATGCAAACAACCCGATTGTATTCCTGACCGGAGTTCCATTATAAGCAATTGTGCTGCACTCATCATACCTGTAATTTACTCCTCCGGCTATTAAAATACCATTTTTAAGTTGTTGATTAACTGTAAATTCACCAATTGCTGTATTTGTAATTATTTTATTTGCAATTTGCAATTCAGGTATTGAATCTTCGTCAAAATAATAGAGGTAGGAATAGAGATAGGCTGCCTTGGTATTAAAACTGCCATTTTCCCAAAAACGTTTCCAGTTTATCATCCCCCGAAAGGATTTATCTTCTTGAAATGCATCACTTTGTGGAACCTGAATTGAAGCCGGAATGTCCCTGTCGGATGATTGCTGCCAAAATGATACGCCAATTAAATTGCTACTATTAATTACTCCATAAATATCCTGCATAAACCCATACTGCTGTTGCGATGCGTTTGTTCTGTCAACTATCTCTCCTTCCATATCTTTATAAGGAAAGTTATTAAGTGCATTTTTATAAATCAGTTGAGTTTTTGACCAAATTTTTTCGTTTGAAATTACAACACTTCCATAGGTACTGTAATCATTATAACTACCCACAACTCCTCCTGCTGTTACTTCAAAACGCTTTTTAAATTCAGGATTGTTTTCCAAATGAATTCCCCCTCCGACATTCCCATTTCCGAAAAGTGAACCGGCTCCTCCTTTCAATATACTCATCTTGTTAAAAAATGATGATGGATAAAGTGACAGGTCTTCCATATCAATATTTGGCGGATTAAGCCTGATGCCATTCCAATAAAGCCCGGTATGGCTCGATGAAGTTCCACGAAGTGAAATAGTACTGAGGTTTCCCGGTCCATAAGATTTGATATATACAGGAGTTTCTGAAGATATTAATGTTGATAGGTTGCTATTTTGATTTATATCAAGAGTTAAAGAGTCGAAACTAGTGACATTCAAGCCTGTTGTCAGGTTATTAAGCCGTGATGATGTTATCTGAATCTCAGACAAATGAATTACTGAATCATTCATAACCTCTTGTGAAGAACCGATTAGCGGCAACAGTAATAATATGGTTACAGCAACTCTCCACATCAGTTCTTAATGATTTTTTTAACAATAACTCCTTTGTCAGTATTAAGTTTTAAAATGTAAAGCCCGGTCTTCATTTCTGTATCAATTATAATTTTATTACAATTTGTTACTGTTTGATATACTGAGTGTATAACTCTACCATCTAAACTTATAATTGAATAGTCATATATTTGCATGCTTTCAGGGCTAATGACAAAAAAACAGTTAGCAATTTTTGGAATAGGATTAGGATAAACCATTATTTGCTGTTCTAACCTTTCATTTATTGAAAGATTATCTATGTTATGGATCACTCCGACAGCATCAAGGTCAAAACCGCCTGACGGAAAAGGTGTAGGCCAGGGGTCGTTTATTTTGTTTTCCTGCGAATCATAAGTAGCATATTCATCCTGAATCGAACCGACTACATCAATGATCCGAATAAAAGTGACACTGTCTATATTTAATCCCGAAATATTGTCAAGCTCTTCCAGATCAAATGGAGTTCCATACCCGATTCTGTATTTTCCGGCAAGGTTATTAATCTTTTCTGTATTCAATTCACCAAAACCACCGACCTGTTCATCTGTCTGGGTAAGCGATACACCATCGAAGCGGAAAAAGTTTTCACCATCGGAACTCACCTCAACAAAAGCCAATTCAAGGAAAGTATCTAAAAATGAATTTTCAAAGATTGCAAAATCAAAACCCTCTCCATTAGCTATTGGCACGTCAAAAGAGACTGTAGCCATTCCTCCATCACCGAGGCTAATAATTGTATTGTCAGCCGCTCCGATTGCATTTTCTTCAACACCAAAGTCCACAAATCCTAAATCAGGTTGTGAAATGTCAAGATAACCCCTTTCAACAACACAGTATGTCGCCCAGTCAATAAACACTGCACTGTCCTTATGTATAGCCGTACTTCCCTCCTGCCCTGCGGGTGGTGGAAATTGGGCAAAGGAATTGTTTGCAATAAAGAATAAAAGAATCAGAAATATGTACAATTGTAATTTCATATTATAGCGCCGTTATATAACTTTTTCATTGCAAGCGTGGACGCTTGCACATCAAACCGAAAATGAGCAAGCGTCCACGCTTGCCAA
>JAOZLR010000117.1:2502-3891 GCA_029934735.1 Bacteroidales bacterium | reverse complement strand
GAAGCAAGATTTCTTATTTCAATAGTTACATCATCTTCAGATTGATATTTGGTTTCAAAGATAACAATACCAGTGGAATTTATTAACCTGACCAAATTAATACTTTTAGATTTAATCACAACATATTCGGAAGTCGGATTAGGATATATTAACAAGCCAGGGGCATTATTCTTTTCCGAAACAAAAGTACTTACATCATAATCAATAACCACGCACTCAGCAGAAATTCCTGCATCGAAAGTGCCTGTTATTGAGCCAGTCATATCATAAATTCTGCCTTCTCCCATTGAGTAGTAATCTGTTACGGTTACATAGAAAATACCATTTGTAAAATCATAATCCGCAGCAGCTATAAAAATATATGCTGAGGAGCCGGGGTCCGGAACAATCGAAGTCTCAATCACTTCATTTGTATTAACATTATACGACCCTATTCCATAATCGAGTAGCAAATACAAGGTTTGAAAGCTAACCGGATCCAAAGCAATGCCTTTGCCTACAATATGGTTAATAATAGTTGTACTAAATTCCGAAGTAATTGTGTTATATGTTGTTACCGATCCTGTTGTTGCAAGATATGGAGAACGGTTTACAGAATATATTTCAAATTGATATTCATACAGATCGTTAATGCCAACTGCATCAGCACCCAAATTCACCTCTTCTTTGAGTTGCATCGTTTGCAAATCAATAATAGCCAATTTACCTTCTGTAGCCTGCCAGTCACCCGGAATAGCAAGGTAAAGCGTATCAGATACTATTTCCATATCAGCTGCATCTGCCGAGATTCCTTCAATGCTTGCCAATAAATTCAAATTCTCTCCATCAAATACTTTCAGATAAATACCATCAGGGGGAGGGCCGTTCAAATCCCCCCTCCTGCTGACAAAAAGCATTTCACCATTAAAATATAATCGGCTTAAATTGCTTTCGTATGCAACAGCAAGTTTTTCGAAGGTGGTTGCATCATATTTTACAATAGAATCTTCAGCAGCTACAAAAACATAATTATGATAAAGGAAAATATCCTGAATGGATTCCCGCATAATTTCACCCACCAAAACAGAGTTTTGAGTTTCGGGGTTATAAGATGTAATTGTAACATGATCTGAAGTATTGCCATAAATACCACCAGTCCCTGTAAAGACCTGATTAACATAAATTTGTTGAGCTAACAGATTCCCGGATACTAACAATAGCATCAATACTGTCATTGTGTAATTTTTTTTCATCTCTCTTTAAAGTTTTAAGATTATAAAAACCAATTTATTATAAAAGACTTATGGGAAAATACTTTGAATAGATGATAGTATCAAAAATTCACAGCTTTTTATCCCGAAAGCTTTGAACAATTTTTTACATCAATGGCAGGTCTTCTGACTTACGCCC
>JAOZLR010000117.1:0-2402 GCA_029934735.1 Bacteroidales bacterium | reverse complement strand
TATGGTTGGCGAGGCACGACATTCCCTATTAAGTAATGATCTTTAATTTCTAATGAACATTTGCACCATTTATGCAACTACAAAAATATAATACTTTGCTTAATAAATGAGAAACATTTGTAAAACAAATGAATAATTACTAACATTCTATAGTTTTATAATCCGTTTAGCAGATATTTTTCTGTTATCAATTGATAGTGAAATAATATATACTCCCGGACTTACAATACTTCCATCACTATCTTCTCCATTCCAGTTTAACTTGTTAAACCCGTATTTCATTCTTCCTTTGTAAATAGTTTTAATCAGTTTCCCGGATAAACTGTAAATGTTGACGAAAACTTCGGATTCTCTTTGTAAATTGATCTGAATGGTTGTTTCTGAAACAAAGGGGTTTGGAAAATTGTTAACACTACCAACAGTCTCATTTATAGAATTACCAGGTATTGCTGTATAGCCGCTATCAATAAATGCTGAAATTCCATATCCCAATGTCCCTATCCATTTAGTTTCATTTTTGTCAATTGCTATGGTATTAACCGTTTTCCCAGACAAACCCGAATTTTCCGGAGTATAAAGATAATAATCGTTTTCATTATTATATTTCGCCAGTCCGTAATATGAGCAAAACCACTTTGTATTGTTTTTGTCAACTTGGATATCATTAATCATAAAAGAAGATAAATTCGGATGAAAAGACCAGTCAACTCCGTCATAACTGTATACACCCGACTGTAATGAACCAAACCATTTTACATTATTCAGGTCAACTGTCATAGAATAAATACAGTACCAAGTGGGCAACCCGTTTGGTGCTACATGAATTACCCATTCACTACCATTAAAACTAACTAATCTCGTCATAATACCAGCCGATATAAACCAAACTACACCATCCTGGTCAAAAACAATACTTCGTACCTGCTTGTAAGGTAAACCCGTATTTCCGGTATCATAAACAACCCACTCATTGTAATCATAAATTGCAAATCCGCTATCGGTGCCAATATATAATTCTCCATTTTCATCGAATGTACAGCAATGAACAGTATCATTAGGTAAGCCAGAGTTTGTGGTATTATAAGTCGTCCAGGTGTCACCATCAATCATTACAATACCACCTCCGTTAGTATTAACATAAACAACATTGCTTGAGTCAACCTCAATAGAGTTTATACTATTTACAGGTAATTGTGAATTATTTGAATTGTATGTTACCCATTCATCACCATCAAATTTTGTAAGGCCTCCGGAACTACCTATCCATTTTGTATTATTTTCATCCACAGCAAGAGCTGTTATATTATCGTCAGGTAATCCACATCCTAACTCAAAAAGCACCCAATCGTTGTTATCATAACAAGCTACACCATTATCTGTTCCTATCCATTTATTGTTTTGGCAGATGTTAATAGAGTTAATAAAATCACCCGGGAGACCTGAATTGTCCGTTGTATAAAAATTCCAAATAGTATCATTCTTTAATGTTGTCAAACATTGTCCTTGATTATACAAATAATTACCAATCCATAAAGTATTATCCTCATCTTTATTAATACAGCGTACTACAGGATATGGAAGCTCTGAATTCGCTGTATCATATACAGTCCAGTTTCCATCATAACGGGCAAAGCCATTTGAGGTTCCAATCCACTTTGTATTATCCGAATCAATAAACAATGACTTAACGTGATCATCCGGGATGTCAGAATTTTCAACATTGTAAATTGTCCAGTTTACACCGTCAAATTTGACTAATCCTTCGTAACTACTACCAATCCAAACAGTGTCATAATAATCAATAACAACGGCGGAATAACTGGTGCCTGGCAAACCGGAATTTTGATTATTATATAATACCCATTCTATGCCATCATAACTAACAACCCCTCCTAAAGTAGAAAGATCAAAGCAGAAAACTATCATCCAGATTTTGTCATCCGAATCTATATTAATATCGACAATTCCCATTGCAGGTAATCCTGAGTTGGCAGTATCGTAAACCGTCCAATTATTATCATCGAACTTTAAAAGACCGTGTTTCCAAGTACCAATCCATTTATTGCCGTCATTATCAATTGCAATAGAGCGAATGACGTTGGATGTAATTGGTGAGTTGGTAGTATTAAATGTTGTCACTTCTCCGGTGTTAATATTCAATTTAATTAAACCATTATTAGCTCCAATCCAAAGTGTTTCATCGTCTTCAAATGCCTGGCACCTAATATAGTCTCCTGCGCTGTATTGCTGCCAGTTTGGGTATTGAGCAAATGAAAAATTAAAAAATGTCAGGAATACTAAGTAAATAAATATTTTTTTCATCTTTTTGCAATTTTGGGTTTCATACTAAAAAAACAAAGGTATTCATTATTTATTAAAGAAACTAGAATTACTTCCATTGT
>JAOZLR010000008.1:20985-22377 GCA_029934735.1 Bacteroidales bacterium | reverse complement strand
CTTTTTCTAAATTCATTCTCTTTTGCGTTATTGCCCGGGTCATAAAATTTTGAGCCTTTAATTCTTTCAGGGAGAAACTCAAGATCAACGAAATTACCATCATATTCGTGGGCATATTTATAACCCTTTCCGTACCCTATATCCTTCATAAGACTTGTGGGTGCATTTCTTATGTGAAGTGGGACAGGAAGGTCTCCATTTTTTCTTACGGAATCCTGAGCTTTTTTAATAGCCATATATGAGGCATTGCTTTTGGGAGAGTTAGCAAGATAGATAGCTGTTTGCGACAGTATTATTCTGCTTTCGGGGTATCCGATCATATTTACAGACTGAAAACAGCTTTGAGCAAGAACTATTGCTGTGGGGTTGGCATTACCAATATCTTCCGAAGCGAGGATTACAAGTCTGCGAGCAATAAATTTGGGATCTTCTCCAGCCTCAACCATGCGTGCAAGCCAGTAAACTGCTGCATTGGGGTCGCTACCACGTATTGACTTAATGAAAGCCGATATAATGTCGTAGTGCATCTCTCCAGACTTGTCGTAAATAGCAAGGTTTTTTTGAATAACCTTTTGGACCTTTTCGTTTGTTATTTTTATTTCCCTGTTATTGCTACCTTCAGAATTGAAAACTAGTTCAAGTGCATTCAGTAGCTTTCGTGCATCACCACCTGAAATGCGCAATAAAGCTTCATCCTCTTTAATTTGAATTGCTAAATGATAATCATTGGAAAGCTTTTTTACTCCCCTGTTTATGAGTTCAATCAATTGTTCTCTGTTAAGGTCTTTCAGAATATAAACCTGGCATCGCGAGAGCAGGGGAGAGATAACCTCAAAAGAGGGATTTTCAGTTGTTGCTCCTATTAATGTAATAATTCCTTTTTCAACAGCACCGAGCAGTGAATCCTGCTGCGATTTGTTAAAACGGTGGATCTCATCTATAAAAAGAATTGCACCTCCCTCTATTTCGTTTGCTTTTGAAATAACCTCTCTAACATCTTTCACTCCCGAACTTATAGCACTTAATGTGAAAAAGGGCCTGTTTAGCTGTTTTGAGATTATGAAAGCAAGAGTTGTTTTTCCTACACCTGGAGGCCCCCAGAATATCATAGATGGGATATTCCCGGTTTCTATCGCTTTTCTGAGAATTGCATCTTTTCCGACAATATGCTCCTGTCCGATATACTCATCAAGCGTCTTCGGACGGAGAATTTCAGCGAGGGGTGTGTGTTTAGTGTTCAATGCTTGCAAATGTTATGTGTTATGAAGTTAAAGCGTTATTCATTGATTGTTGAGACAACGCATGCGTTGTCTTTACTAAGGACAATTATCAAATCTTTTTTCCTGCTCTAAACCTCCTTTTGCAAAAGTAATCAGAAAAATCAAAAGTTAA
>JAOZLR010000008.1:17938-20885 GCA_029934735.1 Bacteroidales bacterium | reverse complement strand
GGATCGCCACCAGAAAGCTTAATGATATCCATTGTTGCCATAGCAAGACCTGCACCATTAACCATACAGCCAACATTTCCGTTAAGCTTAACATAATTAAGATCAAATTTGCCAGCTTCAACTTCCATTGGATCTTCTTCGTTAAAGTCGCGCATAGCCATAATATCCGGATGACGATATAAAGCGCTGTTGTCGATAACAACTTTTGCATCGGCAGCAAATACTCTGTCGTCGGCTGCTTTGATAACCGGATTTATCTCGAACAGTGAAGCATCAATATTTGTGTAAGCTTTGTATAGTACTGCAACAAATTTTGTCATCTCCTTAAAAGCTTTACCGCTTAAACCCAGATTAAAGGCTACTCTTCTTGTCTGGAAGGGCATAATCCCAACTTTAGGATCAATTTCTTCTGTGAAAATTTCTTCAGGAGTCTCTTCTGCAACCTGCTCAATATTCATTCCACCTCTCGGTGAGTACATTATCATATTTCTACCTGTTTGCCTGTTGAGCAAGATAGACATATAAAACTCAAATGTTTCAGATTCACCTGGATAGTAGATATTCTCTTCTATGAGAAGTTTCCTGACCAGTTTACCTTCTTTGCTCGTTTGAGGTGTTATAAGGTGCATCCCGATAATATCTCCTGCAGATTTAAAAACATCATCGAGTGATTTTGCAATTTTTACTCCACCGCCTTTACCGCGGCCACCAGCGTGAATTTGAGCTTTGACAGCCCATTTATCTGTTCCAGTACTTTTTTGTAATTGTTTTGCTGCCTCAACAGCTTCTTCGCGTGAAAAGGCAATCTTTCCTTCAGGAACTGGCACCCCGAATTTTTTCAATAATGATTTTCCCTGATATTCGTGTAAATTCACTATGGTTCGATTTATGGATTAATACTGATTTTTAATATGATTTTTCTGTCTTATTTTGCAGGCTCAACTTCTAATAGTTCGAGATCGAAAAGAAGAACGCTGTTCGGTGGAATATTACTACCCCTTGGAGGATTTGCTCCATAAGCCAGTCCTGGTGGAATAAAAAGTTGCCATTTCGAGCCGGCAGGCATCAATTGAAGAGCTTCTGTCCAGCCTTTTATAACTCCATTTACAGTGAAGTTGGCAGGATTACCATCTTTAGTACCATCGAATTCAGTACCATCAATGAGTGTTCCTTTGTAATAAACCTTAACTTTGTCTGTTGCTTCAGGGATTGCTCCGCTTCCTTCATTGATGATCCTGTACTGAAGTCCGCTTTCAGTTGTTATTATACCCTCTTTTTTAGCATTTGTAGCAAAAAACTCAGCGGTTTCCTTTTCACTCTTCTCAGCCTGAACTTTTTTAACTTTTTCGATATAAGCCATAATAATTGGTTGGGCATTTTCTTTAGTAATCAACACCGGTACATCATTAAAAACATCGTTAAAAGCTTTACCAATAGCTTCCGGATTAATTTCTTCAAAGCCCATTTGCTTTATACTCATTGCAACATCAACACCAATAGCATAACTAACACTGTCAATTTCGGTAACTATTCCTACATTTTTTGTTGAAGAGCTGTTTTGATTACAAGCCGTAAAGGCAAGTGTTGCTGCAATTACAATTGCAAATCCTGATACAATTTTCTTTAAATTCATTTTTTGATTTAATTTATTTATTACGTTATTTAATTATTTATTTTAATTCTGTAAGTTCTACATCATAGACCAGCGTTGCTTTTGCAGGAATTTTATCTCCGTCGCCAACCAGTCCGAAAGCAAGGTGCGAAGGTATAATAAATTTCACTCTGTCGCCTACCCTTAATAATAAAATTCCTTCTTCAAGCCCGCTTTCAACTCCTCCCTGTCCAATTCTGAACTCTTTAGGTCCTGTTAACTCAGAGGAGTAGAGGTTGTCTCCGGTAAGTAATCCAACTTTATAATTTAATACTGCAACTTTATTTTTTTTTGCTTTTTCTCCGTCACCATCTTTGTAAATCAAATATCTGAGCCCTGTCCCGGTTTCATTCATTTGCCAGTTATGACGGCGTGTGTAGTCGTCAATCCTCTCATCCTCAGTTTTGACAAGTTTCCTGTTTGCTCTTACCAAAGCTTCCTTTACTTCTTTACTATTCTGGTTGTTTTTCTTCTCCTTATTTCCATCACAGGAGATTGTCAGAAAAAAAAGTAATAATACCGGAATTATTGAAAAAGTCTTTATTCGAATACTGCTCAGAGTCATTTTTAAATATAATTGTACAAAGGAACACTAAATGGTTGTGTTGATTATAATATTTAACATTATTTAACCTGAGAGATCATCTTTATAGTCATTTAAAAGAATTTCAAATTTTTCTAAAGTCTCTTTTATAGTAATGAAAGAGTCACCACCAGCAGCATTTTTATGGCCTCCACCTTCAAAATGGTTACCGGCAAATGTGTTGGCTTCAAAATTATCTGTTGATCGGAATGATATTCGTATCTTATCTTCTTTTTCTGTGAAGAGTGCGGCAAATTTGATTCCTTTGATACCAAGTGCGTAGTTTACAACTCCTTCGGTATCACCTGTTTTGTAATTAAACCTGTCGAGTTCTTCCATTGTAAGCCAGATGTATGCTGTGTGATATTCGGGTAGGACGACCAGCTTATCACTGAGGCAGTATCCCAGCAGACGTAATCTGCTTTCAGAAAAAGTGTCGTAAATTAGTTTGTGAATTTTTACACCGTCAATGCCGTTTTTGAAAAGTTCTGCAACAATCCTGAATGTTTTTTCGGAATTGCAGGAGTAGCTGAATGAACCAGTATCTGTCATTATGCCGACATAGATGCATTCGGAAATGGTTTTGTTAATGAGCTGGGGATTTAGCTCTGCCATCATATCAAAAATTAATTCTGAAGTTGAAGAGGTCTCGGTTGTGGAAAAAGAGAAGTCATAAGCCGTAAGGTCTGGATTTATGTGGTGGTCAATCATTA
>JAOZLR010000008.1:0-17838 GCA_029934735.1 Bacteroidales bacterium | reverse complement strand
GAAAAAGAGAAGTCATAAGCCGTAAGGTCTGGATTTATGTGGTGGTCAATCATTATCTTTATTCCTTCTGCCTTTTTAAATGCTTCTTCCATTTCTCCAATTCGTGATGGTGCGTTGTGGTCGAGACAGAAAATGATGTCAGCTTCTTTCAGGATTTTATTTGACTGCTTTTTATCTTTGTCATAGATCAGAATGCTTTCTTCTCCCGGAATCCACGCAAGAAAATCGGGATATTTGTTTGGTACGATAACAACAGCTTTGTGTCCATAAGCATTCAGGAAATGATACAGCCCGAGTGATGAGCCTACAGAATCACCGTCGGGGTTTGAGTGCGAAATTATTACTATGTTCTTTCTCTGCGAAAGTATATCTGTTAATACTAAAAAATCTAAAGTCATTAATCAATCATATTTTAAAATAAGGCGCAAAAGTAAGATAAATTTTGATTTGTTTTTTTTGGTGTACCACATATTTCTATTAAGCCGCGTTCTTATATAAAAGGATTATAACCTGCCCGTCCCCGACTGAATGGGTCAGATGACCGGATGGAATAAAGGATCAAAAAAATAAATATTTCTGATAGTATATAATTTTATAGTTTTACCAATTGTTAATTGTATTATAGTAAAATATTATTGCGAAATGCTTATTCATAAATTAATAAAAACAGGAATTGTATTTTTAGGTTTAATATGCATCTCAATACCAGGCAAACCTCAGGCGCTACCTATTTGCATTGATGGACTCTATGGTGATTGGGAAAATGCATTTTTATTTCAGGAGGACGAGCAACTTATAGGTGAAGATATAGATTTTTTGAAATTTACAGTTACAAATGATAATGATTTTCTGTTTATTAAAATTGACTTTAGTACTGAAATAGACCTAACAGACAATAATGAAATTTATCTGGACATTGATACGGATAATAACCCTGGTACAGGTTGGCAGATAAATGGAATTGGATCGGAGATGGATTGGAATTTTGGTCAAAAGTACGGATATTTGAATGAAGGAAGCACCTGGGAGTATATTAGTTTTTCTGATATTCAGTTGAGAGTTTTGCCAACTATAACCAGTACCTCCTTCGAAATAGCAATAGGACGGCATATAAAACCTAATGGTAATGATTACCTTTTTACAAGTGATACAATCAAGTTGTGTTTTGCCAATTATATTACAAATGGCGATATCATTCCCAATGAAGGAGAGCTGTTTACTTATATTTTCGATAATTCAAATGTTGAGCCTCCTGATCCCATTCTTATTCAGAAAGATGATGATGACCTTGTGCGACTGATGTCATATAATATAAAAAATGATTTTGTTAATAATATTGGCGGATTGGATGATCCGGAACGCCTCCCCGGCCTCTCAAGAATATTTACAGCCATAGCACCTGACATTATAACGATTAATGAATGCTGGAATACAACAGCAACAACAGCTAAAAATTTCCTGGATACAAATCTCCCAACCGGGAATGCAAATGGCTGGTACTCTGTTAAGCAGGATGGCGCAAATATTATTGCATCGAAATATCCAATTGTTCAGAGCTGGCTTGTTTATCCTGAAAAGCGGATAACAGCTTGTTTAGTTGAGCTTCCTGATATATATAAACACGATATATTGGTTGTGGGGGCGCATTTTAGTTGTTGCGATAATGATATTGGGCGGCAATTGGAAGCTGATGCTTTTGTTTCGTTTATGCTGGATGCCAAAACAACCGGAGGTGATATTGATTTACCTCAGAACACACCATTTGTACTTATGGGTGATTTAAACCTTGTGGGACTTTCTCAGCAATTAACAACCCTGATATCAGGAGATATTCAGAATACTGCTACTTTTGGATCAGGTGGGCCACCCGATTGGGATAATAGCGATATAGAGGACTTAATTTCGCGCCAGACAGATAAACGAATGGCATATACGTGGCGAAATGACGAAGGTTCATATCCGCCTGGCAGACTTGATTATATGATTTTTTCCAATAGTGTAACGGAGGTTGAAAAGGCATTTACACTCCAAACAGAAGTGATGACGCAGGGAAGACTTGATCAGTATGGACTTGCAGAATATGATACAAGAAATTCTTCCGATCATTTTCCAAAAGTAGCCGATTTTATTCTTGAAAAATCATTGAGCATAGAAACTCTTAATAGCCCGGATTCCAAATTAAAAATTTATCCAAATCCTGCTACTAACTGGCTAGAAGCTAAATCTTTTGCAAATTTGATAACAGCAGGGTCAACTATTTGTGTGGTTGATATTTATGGTGATAAAGTATTTGAATCTACTGTTCCTGCTACAAAGCACAGTGTGAGGATTGATGTCCGGAATTGGGCAAAAGGGCTCTATTTTATACGGCTGTCAGTGCAAGGAGGTAACATAGCAAGAGCTAAGTTTATTGTGGAATAATTGGACTCTGGCTAATTGAGATATTCTTCACTCAATTTGTAATAATTCCAATGAATCAAACCTAAGTTTGTCTTTCCCAACGTAATAAACCCTGAATTCAATGTTTTTTTTGAGTGAGTCAATTTCAAATGCTATTTCAAAAGGATGATAGTTTATAGTATCTGAAAAATCTGTTTGTTTAATCTCACGCTTTGCCAGTACCATTTTACCATAACCAGAGGTAGCATCAAGAAAAGCGATTTTTTTACTATCTGTATTTATGGATGAACGAAGATTAAAGGTTATCCGGTATTTTCCCTTATTTAAATCAATGAAAGGTCCATAAACTAAATATCTATACCTCGATGATGAATCAACTTCTATGACTAACCTGCTTTGGGAGTTATTATCTGTAATAATTTTTTTTGATGCTGATCTCAGCTCCTTGGAAGTGTATAATTTATGAACTTTAACAACTTTATATTCACACAAGGTAGCACCGCCAAGTTCAAAAGGCTTGTGTGCTTTCTGAAGGTTGTATCCGTACTGGCTAATGTTTTCCGGAAAGCTGTCGAGCCATAAATCTTTAATAATGTAGATATCGGGCTGCCTGAAAACTGAATCAGCCATTTTAATATTTCTAATATATGATCTGTCATTTGGAGTGACTGTAATTTTGTTGGGAGCAGCAATCGCAGTGATGTAAGAATTCCAGTATTCGGAGATGATTCCAGCCTTTCCCAGCCTTCTGAACTCTTTCATGTTTTCATATTTTGACTTTTGCCTTTCGGGATAATAAATATGGACAGTAGAACTTAATAATCCGGTAATGGTCGTGAGTATCAGCAGTATATTTATGCCAAATTTTTGTTTCCCAGGGAACTTGTCACTTATCAGAAGGATAGCAAGTACAAGAGAAATGTAAGCGAGTACAAAATAGCGCCTCGAAACACCGTTCCGGAATACCCAGTAAGATACCAGTATTGCCAGAATTGCCAGAATCGCCTGAGTCATGAAAAACCAAAACCATTTGTTAGAAGTAATTTTGCCCCTCATTTTTATTGCGAAATAGGTAATTGCAAAAAGTGCAATAACAGATAGCCATCCAAAGAGCCCGAGAAAAATATTGCTTTCATAATTAAATGTAAGAATGTCAATGATTTGGAATGATATAGCTTTAATTGTCAGAAACACTGTATCTAAATCGTTGAACATCTGCTTGGTATATCTTATGTCCTGGTCTGCATGACTTTTCGCATACTTAATAAAAATGTATCCTGCAAACATCCAGAACAGCGTAATGTAAAGAGCAGGCTCTTTAAAAATGTTTCTCATTTTAAACCGGAATTGTAGTCTATTAGCATAATCCCGGAAATAGTTGAAAAGCGCAAGAGCAATTAAAAGAAAAATGGAAATGATTGTCAGGTCTGAAACCCACATTGAAACAATAAGGGTTATGGATATTAGTGATATCAACATAACTCTTTTAAATGCAGATTGTGAATAATTGATCTTGTTGAAAATAAAAATAGCAACTGCCAGCAGACTCATCTGAACACCAAAAGGTTGAGCAATCATAAGAAAATCAAGAAAGTTAACAGGAGGGAAGAACCAGAAAACTGCCAGGATTAGTTTTATGCTCCAGCTCCGGAAAAGGATGGAGATACATAGATATCCGGCAATGAGTATCAGGTAGTTAGTTATGGAGACAGACCAGGCAGCATTTAGACCAGTAAGTTTAACTATTATATGGCTGAGTAGCGGAACAAAGCTCCCCAACCTGTCCTGACCCCAAAAATAGAGGTCGTGAGGAAATTTGAAATTTGCAGTCATTAAAATATGTATGGCATGGTCTGAATTCAGAAAATAATAATAAACAGCCGAAAAATGAAAGAAAGAGCCTGTTATTATTAAAAGCAAAAGGCCATTGAAAGCAATATTTCCATATTTATCTGTAGCGCTCAAAGATGTAATTTTGTGGGTAAAAGTAAATAATCTATCTTAAATTTCTTATTTGTATCTCCGACTTAACATCAAAGGTATTATTAAATGAGTAATTTTGTAGTACAATTAAGCAGAAATTATTGAACATATTTTAAAAGCTATGGCAAAGGTAAAAGCATTATTCCAAGCTGTCTTATTTATTATTCTTTCATTATGGATTTCCGGTACTGCAAAATCCCAGGACTCATTAAGATGGTCGCTGGCAAATGACAAAAGTATAAAGTGGGAGGTTAAAGAAAAGGAGTCGCATATTGACCATATTGAGATGAGTGGATTTTTTATTTCAACAATCGTCCATTATGGGGTAGAAGCAGGGAAACTAAAACAAAATGTGCATCTTGTCTTTCCGATGTTAAGGACAATTCCTAACGATACTCATGCCAGTCTGTCGTATGAAATTGACAACGAAAAAATCCCGCAGATTAAAATAGAAGGGAAGCCTGTTGAAGAGTACCCAGAGATTTTTAGTATTAAAGGGAAACTTTGCTATGAGTCGAAAACTCTAACAGGTATTTCAATTAAACATCAATTGTTTCCTTCGACAGATCAGCCTGTGTTTATCGATAAGGTGGAAATGACTAATACAACCTTAAATCCTGTTACAGTTGAAATTCCTAAGTTTGTGATATCTGATACAACAGATGCCGGCAAAGGTGTTTATGGTTCATACATCATTAAAGTATCATTCGATAAAGAGGGGAGTTTTACATTAGATGCTAATGAGTCTGTAGATTTTGCTATTATATATTCAGGGCGGAAGCTTTGTGAAGAAGATAATTATGTTTCACCCGAATATGAATTGAAAAAACGTGAAGCTTTTGTAGATGAAACTTTTTCTGATCTGGTTTTTGAGTCGCCGGATAAATTTTTAAACAGGGCTTTTGCCTTTGCAAAGCTGAGAGCTGTTGAAAGTATCTACCTCACAAAGGGAGGATTAATGCATGGGCCCGGCGGCGGAAGATATTATGCTGCAATTTGGGCAAATGACCAGGCTGAATATGCAAACCCCTTTTTCCCGTTTTTAGGAAATTTAGCAGGTAATGAATCGGCAATCAACTCATTCCGCAATTTTGCACATTATATGAATGACGAGTATAAACCTATCCCAAGCTCGATAATTGCTGAAGGAACAGATTATTGGAACGGCGCAGGCGACAGGGGAGACATGGCTATGATTGCCTATGGTGCTTCACGTTTTGCTTTGGCCTATGGCGATGGAAAAACAGCACAGCAGTTGTGGCCGTTAATTGAATGGAGCCTCGAATATTCCAAAAGAAAGATAAACAGCGAAGGTGTTGTGGCTTCTGACTGCGATGAGCTGGAATTTCGTTTTTCGGCAGGTGATGCAAACCTCAATACATCTTCTTTGTACTACGATGCATTAATCTCGGCCTCGATCCTGGGAAAGGAGCTGGGAATTGATCAGGCTCAGCTTGCTGGTTATGATGCGCAGTCTAAAGCTATCCGCAAATCTATTGAAGATTATTTCGGCGCGACATTGGACGGTTTTGAAACTTACAGGTATTATAAAGGCAATGATGTTCTGAGAGCCTGGATATGTACTCCTCTGACAGTGGATATTTTTGATAGGAGTGAGGGGACAGTTGACGCTCTGTTCTCTGATAAACTCTGGACAACAGACGGTCTGGCATCAGAAGCCGGAAGTACAACCTTCTGGGACAGGGCAACACTTTATGCCTTGCGGGGAGTATTTGCAGCAGGATATACAAAACGTGCTATGGATTACTTTATCTATTATTCTAAACGGCGATTACTGGGAGAACATGTGCCTTATGCAGTTGAAGCATATCCCGAAGGAAACCAGAGGCATCTCTCAGCTGAAAGTGCTTTGTATTGCAGGGTTGTGACCGAAGGCCTCTATGGAATACGTCCTGAAGGGTTTAGCGTTTTTTCCTTGTCCCCAAAACTGCCAGACGACTGGAATTCAATGGCTTTGAGAAATATAAAAGCCTTTAGCCGAACATTTGATATTGAAGTAAAAAGAGAAAATGAGAAAATTTCGGTTAAAGTTTTCAATAAGGATAATGTGTTTTTCAATAGTTTGATTGAAAATGGTGAAGTCGTAACCGTTCAGTTGGATCGTTAATCAATGCTCTATGCAATTAAAAGGTTTAAACAGGAAAAACAAAATCAGACAGGAGCTGGAAGAATCTTTTGGTACTCCTTCTGGTAAAAATGTCAACATTGATTTAGTCAAAGTTTATTTCAATCTAAATGATGAGAATGATAATTGCATTGATGAGAGAACATGGAATGATCTGGATATGGATGAAGTATTTTCTTCTATTGACAGAACATTAACTAAAACAGGTGAACAAATATTATATCAAAAGTTGCATTGTAATTTCTCGAAAAAGGAATTTTTGGAATTTGATTCAAAGGTTAAGTATTACCTCAAAAATAGCGATAAGCGAATTGACAATTCACTCATTTTAAAGAAATACAATAAGTCGGATTCTTATAATTTACCAAACATTCTGTTTAATGAAGTTATCTCTGGTATTCCCAAATATATATGGGTGTTATCGTTATTATCACTTCTGTTGATTGGTTTAGCTTTTATTAATTCAACATTTTTTTTGTCATTTATTTTAGTAGGTGTAGTGAATACAAGTCTTCACTATTATTTTAAGCGAAATATTAATCTGCATACGCTGGATTTTAAAAACCTGAAAGCTCTTGATGTCTGCTATAATGAAATGTTGCAAAATGATATTGAAAATGAGGTGCTTTCCAAAAGCGAAAAGAAAGTTTTAAATACAATTTCAAAAAAGAGCCTCTTCCTTTCTGTAAATATTGATGTTTCAAATGAATTCTCAGCTATTCTGTTTTATATTGTTGAAATTATTAAGGGAATCTTTTTGGCTGATGCAATTCAGTATAACCGCATAATCTCTTTGATAAACAAAAATTCTAAATTATTACTTAAGACTTACCAGTTTGTTGGACGTGTTGATTCAGCTATATCAGTTGCATCCTTAAAAACAGGGTGCACAAATTATGTCGAGCCCCTGTTTATTTATGGCAATAAAATTACTGCTTTGGATGTTTACCACCCATTGATTACGGATTGCAAAAGTAACAGTATCACAACTAATGGTAACAATGTTATTATCACAGGTGGAAATATGTCGGGGAAAACGACTTTCCTAAAGACTATCGGCGTTAATGTCGTTCTAGCACAAACCATTAATTTTACATTTAGCAGCAAATTTGAGCTCCCACATTTAAAGCTCTTTTCCTCTATACAAAATAGGGACAAACTGACTGAAGGAATAAGCTTTTTTATGGATGAATTACTCCGGACAAAACAGATACTGAAATCGCTTGCATCTTCACAGGATATGCATTTTATTTTGATTGATGAAATATATAGAGGAACAAATTCCAAAGATAGGATTACATTGGCTTCATCGGCATTAAACTACCTTGCAAAAAGTCATTGTATAGTATTTGTTACTACTCATGATTTGGACATAATAGATTTTGTAAGTGATAATTATGAACAATCTTATTTTGATAACCGGTTTGTTAATAATAGAGTGGTCTTTGATTATAAGATTCATCAGGGCGTTCAGAAGAAAACAAATGTTGTTGAGTTAATAAAATCACTAAATTTTCCAAAAGAAATTATTAAAAACACAATTGATTATGGAAGCACGTTCGGTTCGTTGCACCATTTTGATGATAAATCGGATAAGAAAGGTAATATTTGATAATAGAACCGATGCTGTCCTAAAAGGATTTACTCAGAAAACGTCAGGTTGAGCGGAGTCGAAACCTGATTGATATCCTGAATAATACATTTTTCGACTCAGCTCAAAATGACAATAGGGTAACCTTTTAGAATTGCCACAGAGGCAATAAATTATTGAATATAAAATCTTAAAGCCCAAGCAACACTTTTCCCTCTTCACTTACCATATCAGGTGACCAGGGTGGATCGAATACCAGGTTGACATCAACCTCAAATTCAGTGAATTTGTTTTTGATTGCCTGCTCAACATTCAGTACAATAGCATCGGCTATGGGACAAGCCGGAGTTGATAATGTCATAGTAATATTTATAGTTGTTTCACCATCATACTCAACCTTATATATAAGACCCATATCAACTATATTAACCTCTACTTCAGGGTCAATTACGAATTTCAGAATATTCCAGGTTTGTGATTCAACCGCTTTTATTTCTTCAGGTGTTTTCATGCAATTTTTAATTTTATTATATTATAAAACAATTAATTTTACTTTTATCAGCGTGATCTTTTTTTAATGATATTAATTAACTTCTCAATCTTTTGTTCAAAATCTCTCAATTTCTAATTTTATAACACCTAACTTCTAACTCATAACTTCTAACTCCTAACCAATATCCCCCACACTACAACTCTATTTTAGATTTATGAAGTATAATTTTAAACACATTAATATTATATAAAACCGATGTTACAAGTAGCAAGGCTGCACCAACCTCAAAAATGATTTCAGAGGCTGCCAGAATGCCTGTAATAAGAACGGGAATTGATGCCAAATAAAAGTATAACTGAATGCTGCCAAGTTTCTCAGAGTAAAGCTCTCTTGGTAACGGGGTTTTTGCCTTCCCAACAATGCTTTTGTATTCAACAAGCCAGATAATAAATGGAATTGTTTTGTAGGTTTGCCCCAGGATCAGAGATGTTATAAAAAAGAAGATAATAGAGAATCCGTATAACATTATTATTCTCCAGTAGAAGTTAAGGTCGAAACCAAGACCGCTAACTGATGCAATTAATCCTAATATAATGGGAAGCAGCATAAAAACGACAGCAATCATCGTATGTTTCATTCCTACATCAAGAACCCTGCGAAGCCTTTTTTTGTAGGATTCACGAACGTAAGAGAGGAAGAAAATAATACCAGTTGCAATTATCATGCCCCAGACCGGAAGCATAACTGTGCCATGTAGAAACAGCCAGTCAAGTTCCAGAAGTATTAGCCCGGCATTGACAAAATAAAATGCATATTTAAGCTTGTTTTCATTCATTTGGTGCGATACGAGGAACATTGGAATTAGCGTTGCCGAAGCACCCATAATTAAAAGAAGAAACCAACCTGCCATTCCCATATGTGCGTGCATTTTCAGGTAGAGTAAATGTGATTGACTGAGGAAATTAAATTCATAATTCAGAGCTATTAATAGCGCAAGAAAAGCTGTTAGTCCGAGCCAGTATGTTGCTGTTGTGATAAAATAGGAAAGAAAAGTCTTTTTTGTTGCACGTCTGGTTGAAGCAACTATGTTAAACAGAAACATCATCAGTGCAATAAATGTAAGGCTGGCCGAATAGATTAGCAGGGTTGAAAATTCATTATTCCAGAAAGTGTAAACCATCATAATAACTCCAGCCCCGAAAGTCCAGAATGTGGCTTTTGCCAAGCGTTCGCTATAAAGTGCAGTCTCAAATATTACCGGTATCAATTGATAAAGTGCCCCGAAGATAATCATTGTTCCCCAACCCAGAACTGCTGCATGTGTTATAGCAAGTAAACGCGGTTCGAAAAAATATCCTGTGAATGAGCTTGCTGAAAGAAGCATTAATACAGCAACTATAATAAATGATATTGCTGCAAACACGAAGTGCGGAACAACTACTCCCGGCGACGGCGCATTATCTGTTGCTAATCCTTGCATTGTTTATTGAGTTTTTTATTTGTGAATAAGAAGCTTTACATTATTTTCATCCTCTTTGTAATGCAAAATATTTAGCCCCCGCTTTTTAAGCTCTGGCAAAAGATATTGTGGAATTCGCTGATGGTGGACATAAAGTCCGTATCCGTCAGGTAGCTTCTCAGTTTCTATAAGAACGTTCATCATAGGTTCCGGCATCTCAAGACCTCGTACGTCAAGAGTTACAATCTTATCACCAAAGAATTCAAGTTTCTCTTCGAATGTAGGCTCCTCAACCTCTTCAATATCAGGTAATTTATCCGCTTTAACTTCACCCGTTTTCCAAAAGTAAGTATTTACCACATTTTCTTCAGGACGCTCAGTTAGGGAGCTGTATCCTTTATCATTTAGATGGCTTATTAGCGGTATAGGTTCGAAAACATTAATAATCTCAAGCACACTGTCATCAGGAAGAGTTCTTATTAAGCCCATAATAAGTTTAAAGGGGTCTTCTCCTCTTGCAATATCAGGGCGTACATCCATACTAACTAACTTCCTTTTATTAATCTCCTCCATTTTATTTTCCGTGCTTGTTTCGTTTATCTCTGTATTATTAATGCTGTAATCAACTTCAAACCCAATACTCTTAAGCCGGTTGAGAAATTCCTCTACAGTTGCACCGCCAATCCTGGCAGCTTCAGCAACGCTCACTCTTGGAGCAAGAAGTTTTCTAAGTACCGGATTTTTAAGTTTTTTAAAATGCTTGTTTATTGAGGCTATAACATCAATAGCTTCAGGATTCTCATTAATAAGTTTTGATATCTTCGTTTGTGCATTAACTATCATAACTGACCTTATTTAGAATGATTCTATATTGGCGGCAAAATTACTTATTTAAATGATATTGGCAAGTTTTTTATATGTTTTTATTTTGCTAAAATCTAAATCATTACTTTTGTGACATGAAACCAGGAAAAAAAACAGGTCTTTTTTTCGGCACCTTCAATCCGATTCATATAGGGCATATGATAATAGCCAATTGGTTTGTTGAATATACTGACCTTGACAAAGTTTGGTTTGTAGTTTCTCCTCATAGCCCGTTTAAGAACAAAAAGACTCTTCTTGCCGACCATCACCGGCTTGCACTTGTACGCACCGCAATTGATGATGATCTGAGGTTTTGGGTTACTGATATAGAGTTTGGAATGCCACAACCATCATATACAATTGACACATTAACATATCTTGAGGAGAAATACGCTGAACATAAATTTGTTCTTCTTGCCGGTTCTGATCAGTTGCCAAATTTTGACAAATGGAAAAATGCAGACCGTATTCTTGAGCTTTACAAGATGTACGTTTATGCCCGACCTGGCTATAAAAACAGCAAATTTGGCAATCATCATTCAGTAAAAATATTTCAGACCCCTTTGATGGAGATATCATCAACCTTTGTTCGCAAATCAATAAAAGAAGGCAAAGATATGCGCTATATGCTCCCCCCGAAAGTTTGGGATTATATAAGAGAGATGCATTTTTATGAATAATGACAGCATTCAGTCGCTATTGTAGTACATCTCCAAACTTCGGCAGCAAGTTGCAACTAGTAATGAAACTCCCCGAATTCTGAATTTATCGTTAATGATTTACTATCTGCTTTTTGGCAGTAGCCGACAATTCTTGCATCAACATTGAACTCCTCTGAAATTTTAATAATGCTCTCTGCAATTTCTTTTGGGACATACAATTCCATTCTATGTCCCATATTGAAGACTTTGTACATCTCCTGCCAGGGTGTATCGGATTCCTTTTGTATCATCTGAAATAGAGGTGGAACCGGAAACATGTTATTTTTAATAATTTTCATCTCATCAACGAAATTTAGCACTTTAGTTTGTGCTCCTCCACTGCAATGTATCATGCCGTGAATATCGTGAAAATGATTTTCAAGAACTTTCTTTATAATAGGTGCGTAGGTCCGGGTAGGGGACAGGACAAGTTTTCCGACTGTGATCCCCTGAACAGTTGATTCTTCAGACAGACTTCTGCTTCCAGAGTATATCAGATCATCGGGAATAGAGTTGTCAAAACTTTCAGGATATTTGGCGGCAATACTATTATTGAAAACATCGTGCCGTGCAGATGTAAGTCCGTTGCTACCCATTCCTCCATTGTACTCCTTTTCGTATGTAGCCTGCCCAAAAGAAGCAAGCCCGACAATAACATCACCGTCCTGAATATTATTTTCGATTATCTGTGAGCGTTTCACTCTTGCACTCACAGTTGAATCAACAATGATAGTCCTTACAAGGTCGCCTACATCGGCTGTTTCGCCGCCTGTAGAATAGATGCCTATACCAAATTCCCGCATTTCTGAAAGAAAATCCTCAGTGCCGTTGATAAGTGTAGCTATCACTTCTCCGGGAATAATGCCTTTATTTCTACCGATTGTGGAAGAGAGCAGAATATTGTCATAAACACCAACACAAAGCAGATCATCAAGATTCATCACAATGGCATCTTGTGCAATACCTTTCCATACAGACAGGTCACCTGTTTCTTTCCAGTAAAGATATGCTAGTGAGGATTTTGTGCCGGCGCCGTCAGCGTGCATAATATTACAATATTCTACATCCCAGGCAAGAATGTCGGGTATAATCTTACAAAATGCATTAGGGAATATTCCTTTATCAATATTCTTTATAGCGTTGTGTACATCTTCCTTTGATGCTGAAACACCACGTTTGTCGTATCTTGATATGTTTTTGTTTGTCATTCTGTCTTTTAATATTAAAAAATCATCTCACCCTGGTGGTTGTACAAAAAGTTGAATCATCTGCCATTTTGAGCGGAGTCGAAAAATGTATTAGCTTCAATATCAAATAGGTTTCGACTACGCTCAACCTGACATTTTCCGGAATAAACACTTTTTGGGCAACCCAGAGTACCGTTATATTTATAAGCAAACAATCAAAACCTAAAACATAATCAATTTAGTTTGTTATTCTCCCGACAAATTATTAAGAACAATATCAATTTCATTTTGAAGGAAGTCAAGTTTAGGTACAAATTCATCAGATTGTTCAAGTATCATTTTTTCGATTATCCTGTACGAAACTATTCGCAGATTACAATATCTTCTGAGCAATGCATCCTGCATCCTTAACTCATCGGGCAGACCATCAATTTTATCCAGATCATCAAGAATATCCAGATTCTGCTTCCACAGGTCTATCCCGTTTTCTTTCAAATGAAATAGAATCTGTTCTTCTGTTCCGGTTTGTAAAATATCGTAGGCTTTAAGTGCCTCTGTTTCATTTTTTGAAAATTCCTCCATCCCTTTGTCGTAAGTACTTGCCTGAAAATCGGGTATCATAATGTATATAAAAAGAAAAATAACGGCTAATTGTACCAGGAGGAAGATACCACCGATTCCTGCTGCTTTCCATCCCGAATAGAATTCTCC
This sequence comes from Bacteroidales bacterium, assembly GCA_029934735.1. Taxonomy (GTDB): domain Bacteria; phylum Bacteroidota; class Bacteroidia; order Bacteroidales; family JAADJA01; genus JAADJA01. Next base: position 4,303 of record JAOZLR010000008.1, on the reverse strand, counting down.
TCCGTTTTCTTTATGCAAAACTACAGCGGGTTTCTGATACTTCTGAAAAATCAAAACAATAATAAAAGTATAGATACCGGGGATTATAGCGGTCGGAATGCTTTCGATAAAATTATCGGGTAATAAAAATAGTGCTGCATACATAAGTATGGAGGACATAAGCCCGATAATGAACGAACGATTGGCAAGGCCTGTTTCATCTAAGGCCTTATAGTTCTGCCCCATTAAATAGCCAGCTACTACAGGACCTCCAAAGAAGGTCGCTATAAAAACTTCTTTCTCGGAAAATAATTTCCTGTTTTCGAAAGTCTCCTCAATCATTAAAAGAAATTATTTGAAAATCAGCAGCTTATTTTCTTCATTAATAGTGAATTTTCCCAGCAAAGAGAAAGTTGCTTCATCAAGATAAAAACCGTTTTTTATCTTATAGCTAACAGTCACTTCAAAGAGTGATATCTGATGATCAAGAACGTTCATGTTTTCAATCAGGAAAACTGCACCATCAGTAATTGTGGAATTGGCAAGCACTTCGTTAGCATTGCCCGCAAAATCGCCTTTACTTATTGCTCCCTCCCTAAGAAGTGTCAGCGCATCTTCGAGCGAAATATATGGTTTGTTAAGCTTTTTATCAACATATACAGAGGTAGTGTAGCCATTTACGTCAGTTGTTACACCATATTTGCCGTTTTCATCATAAATTAGCGGAACACTATTCATTTCAGCCTCAGGATTCACAACAACCTGAATTTTTGGAACCGTAACTTCACCAAGTTTTTCTTTTGGAACAAAATTATTTCCAAGAACTCTGAATTCCGTTCTCCTGTTAAGCTGGTGGGCAAATTCTTTTTCATCATTTGTAGGTAATGATTTAATGAAATCCTCATTCAAAACTACTCCCGAATCAAGAACCAGTTGACCATTCATAAAATAGCTATGGTCAAGTTTACGTGGTACTCTTTCACCATACCCTTTTGCAACAAGTCGGTCAGGGTCAATACCCCGAAGTATGAGATAGTCAACAACAGATTGAGCACGTTTTTGTGAAAGGATGTCATTTCGCTCATCAGAGTCGCGCGAGTCAGTATGTGAAGCCAACTCAACAACCAGTGTCGTATTTTCATCCAGCGTTGTTATTAACCCCTGTAACGAATCCTGATATTGTGGCTTTAAATTCCACTTTGCAAGATCATAAAGTATTTCGGGCAGAACGATAGGTTTCTTTGGGATCGGTATAAGAATAAAATCTCTTACAAAATCCTTACTTCTTTCAATACCGACTGTTGTAACAGTTCCTTTTATGCTGAAATATCCTGTGTCAGACACTGTCAATTCGTAAGTTGTATTTTTATTAACCTGGGTTTTATTGAATTCATATCTTCCGATTGAGTTTGATTTTGTAATAATTGATGTTCCGTCAGAGCCAACCATCTTCACTTCAGCACCTTCAATAAATTGTAGAGTTCTGTCGTCTTTCACAATGCCTGAAAGAGTAAATTTGACCGGAGGGACAATAAAATACCAGATGTCATCACCACCTTTACTTCTTATATTTTCATACTCTTTCCTGTTTGAGGTAAAGTATCCTTCTTCTTCTTCTTCAGGGTTGAAAATTATAGCATAGTCATCCTTGTTTGAGTTCATAGGAGAGCCAAGGTTTTTAGGGATATTCCAGCTGTTGCCATCCCAGGTAGATTTAAAAATGTCGAGCCCTCCCATACCAATATGGCCATTTGATGCAAAATACAAAATAGTATCATTCCTTATAAACGGGAATAACTCTTCTTCAGTTGTATTGATAATCGGGCCCATATTCTTCGCTCTGCCAAATTTATCTGAACTTTTTTTACGAGTTGAATACCAGAGGTCTTTCCCTCCCTGCCCGCCACTAAAGTCAGAAGCAAAAATTATCATCAGCCCATCCTCGGATAATGTAGGATGGCCTATTGATGATGTGCTATCGCCTCCAAGAGGGACAACCTCTGGAGTTCCATAGGATCTTCCCTGCTTTTTAGCCTTATAAACATGGCAGCCTGATTTGGCATTTTTTGCATTTCCACATCTGGTAAAATAGAGTGTTGTGAAGGTGCTATTGTATGTAGCAATTCCTTCGTTTGTCTCAGTGTTGATGATTTCTTCTGCCTCAAGCAGGGTAGGAGTGCTCCACTCTTCTTTTCTATCCTGGCGAGTGTAAAAAAGATCAGTAAAATTTTTACCTGTCCATTCATCTTCGGCTTTACCGGTCGAACCTTCTCTGTTTGAAGTAAATATCAGGTCGTTATAATTATCACTGGCATAACAAGGTGCAAAGTCATCTTCACGCGAATTTATTCCTTTTTTCAATGATAGCTGATGATTAGTAGGATTCTTAACCCACTGTTGCTGCATATGGCACGATTTTAATCCGTTTGAGCCTCGCGAATCATCAGGCTTAAGCTTGATATATTCTGCAAACTGGATGATAGCTTCATCATACTTTTCATTTTCTTTCAGCATTTCTGCATAGCGGAGCAATATGTCTGGCTTCTCCTTATAATATTTTGTTCTGATAAGCCCTTTATAGGTCGCTTCAGCACGTTTGGTGTTATTCATTAACCTGTAACATTCAGCCATCTTAAACCTGATGACATTTTTCTGATCCCTGTCTTTAACTTTTGAATAAGCTTTTTTATACTCTTCAACAGCTACTGAGTACTTTTGGTCTTCGAAATCCCTGTCAGCCTTTTCAGTAGCATTACGCTGCCCAAAGACATTTATAGTGAGCAAAATTCCAAAACTGATAATTAATAATTTTCTTAGTACCATATTGTATTTTATTGATATTTAATTTATTGTCACACGCATAATGACTATCTTGTAAAAAACCCAAGGACTAACGCCATTTTATTTCTTAATAGTCTTTTGCAAAGAACGCTATTCATCAAAGTTTTAACTCTTTTTCGTCTTCTTTATTATTTTTGCCCTTATCCCTTTTCTGGTTATTTGGCTTTTTTGTTATTTTTTTATCAATTTTATCTGAGTTATTTTCTTTCTGTTTAATATTTTCAATCGGTTGTTTTATGCTATTCCTGGGAACTGTGCCCGGTTCATTATTCTGAGGTTGTTCAGTTTTTTCTTCTTTTGGCTTTTCTTTTGTAGATTTTTGTTTCGGCTTTTTTCTCAGCTCTTTATCAATGTCAATATCAACTCCAATATCAGTTTCTCTCTTTATTTTGTTAGCTTCCTTGTTAATCTCCTTTTTTATATCATCAGTTGCACGTTTCAACTCACTCATACCTTTGCCCAATTGCCTGGCTAATTCAGGTAATTTTTTTGGACCAAAGACAAGATAGACGATAAGGATAATCAGAAGTATCTCACCACCACCCATATTAAAAAATAGAAGGAAACCTGTCATAAAAATAATTTTACATCGCAAAAATAATAAAAAAAAGTCTCCCTGTTAACAAGGAGACTTTTTTAAGTATAATATTAAAAAATCATTATTTCCTTTTTCTTTTTGGCTTTACTTCCTGAACCTTCTCCTTTTTCCTCATTAGGAGGTCATAAGCAATCGGGCTGGCTGTAAATAGCGATGAATATGTACCAACAACAACACCAATAAGTAATGCAAAAGTAAATCCTCTGATAACCTCACCACCAAAGATGAAAATACTCAAAAGTACAACTATTGTTGTTCCCGAAGTATTGATGGTTCTTGCAAGTGTACTATTCAATGCTGCATTTATATTATCCTTAAGATTCCGCTTAGGATAAATCGTTGTGAATTCTCTAATACGGTCGAAGATAATCACGGTATCATTAATTGAGTACCCGATGATTGTCAGAATAGCAGCAATAAATGCCTGGTCTATCTCAAGGCTAAATGGCATTATACTATATAACAGCGAGAATAATCCGATAGTGATTAAGGTATCATGGAACAGAGCAGCCACACCACCAACACCAAATTGCCATTTCTTAAACCGGATTGCGATATAGATAAAGATAACGATCAAAGCAAAAACAATAGCCATAGCCGAACGGTTACGGATATCATCGGCTATAGTAGGCCCGACTTTCTGCGAACTTAAGATACCAAGAAGTTTTGACTCAACCTCTTTGTCAGATGAAAAATCAGCATAAGTAATCTTTTTATTCTTATAAAACTGTTTTAGTCCTCCGAAAAGTTTTGTCTGAATAATTGAATCAACTTCCGGCTCATTATTATCAATCATAAACTTGGTCGTAATTTTAACCTGTGTTAAAGGCCCAAATGTTTTAACTTCTGGAGGAACAGCCCTGCCATCTTCATTGATAAATACTT
>JAOZLR010000116.1 GCA_029934735.1 Bacteroidales bacterium | reverse complement strand
ACCGGCTCAATAATGTTATATTCCTCAGCATTTTTCAATGCTTCCAGAACATCATAATCTCCAGCAGCAGCAACAGCAATCTTTCTTTGTCTTTTGGCTTTGGCCAAATCAACTAATTCCGAAAGTTTTTGTATCATAATCTACTTAATTTAAATGTTTATCAATACTGTTCTGTCATAATCAAAAACCAAACAGTCTTGAGGATTATGACGCGTCAAAAGTATAAATTGTTAATGAATTAACAATGATTTTTATTCGGAATAAAAATTTATCATTTTCACAATTGCATCCTGGCAAACAGGACAAAACTCATGACCTTTAAATGAATTCATAAGGCAATCATAAGCAGGCCTGTAAACACCTTTTGCTGAATACCCACCTCCTTCGAAAACACCTACCCTTCCACGAAATTTCTTTTTATCCGGAGTAGGAACCGGTGTCTTTTTCTCAAGTATATTTATCCATTTACTGTCAAAATCGACAAGAGTAGTAATGTTTGGCTCCCAGGGCTCTATATCCAAAGGATAGAACTCACTATATGCAACAGAAGAGTTGTAATACTCATCAGCAAGACCTGCAAAACCATGTCCAAACTCATGAACAAATATTTTACCCGCCATAATATTACTATTCACACTTACGGAGTAATAATTATAAATAGCTCCGCCGCCATATTTATTTGAATTAACAAGAATATAAATCTGGTCATAAGGTGCATTTGCTGCAAGGTCGCGCACACCTTTGTTATCTAGGGTCATACAATACCGTTCACTATCAAAGGTATAGAATGATGTACTCAAAATCGTTTTTTCCCAAACGGAATCCCCCGGAATATCGCTACCCGACTCTTGTGAAGGAGCGAGAACACCCCGAATGTTAAATCTGTTACTATAATCGGAATAGGGAGCATAGGTGAAAAGACTATCAGCAAAATTTCTGCAATCGCTGATAAACACACCCATCTGATCAGCTGTATATCCTTCGGGAAGGATAACTATATCAACCTTTTTGTCCGGTTCCCCTGAAATATGTACATCAAATGAAGGATACTCCAATCTTCGCTCTGGCGACACAAAATAATTATCTGTGTGATAATCATATTTAAACACCTCTTCAAAAATACCTTTCTTATCACGGCTGTAAAAAACCACTCTTGCGTTTTTCTTTGGTAAAGGCATAACTACTGTTTCCGAAAAAGATTTCGTCGTCATTTTTGCCTCCTCTGTTGTCTGCCACTCCCCAAACAATGTGCTATAGCCTCTTGAGTAAATTAAAGAATCAGTTTCAACATCAAAAACCTTAAAATAATAATGGCCATAGTTGAATGTGTCAATAAGATTAATAAATGAGCCGGCCCAGTATGGCTCAATCTTAGCCTCATCAAACGAATAAAACTCATTTACCGAATCGCCGGCATGGCAATAATCAACACGCAAAGTTTTGTTATAAAACAATGAATCGAACTGCGCAAACAAGGTGGTATTGGCAAGCAGAAAAAAGATTATCAGAATATTTCTCATAATTATTAAATTTTTGTTACTAATCAATCAATATTAAAAATATTATTTTCTCTCTTGGCATCCGGAACAGAAGCTCTGTCAACCTGTACATAATTAATCTCCTTTTCAGTTTCAATGTTTATTTGCAATTTATTGCTACCGTCTTTCCAAACCATTGCACTTTTCCGGATGATTTGCTGTGTGCTATCAGTAAAATTTACAATCAAATTAACAGGCGTAGGATAATTACCTGAATTTTCCACTTCTATTAAATAGCCTTTTCCGGGCTGCTCTGATTTTGTCTTTTCTCCATTGATTTTTTCCACATTAACAATTGCCAGATCAGGAAATCCAAACTCAAAAAACCAAGGCTTCCAAAACCATTCCAGATTCTCACCTGAAACATCATTAAAGGTATAGAAAAAATCGTAGCCGGTAGGGTGCTTTCCCTTCCACCTGTTAATGAATTCTATCAAACATTGTTGAAAAACTTTCTTTCCAAGTACATTTTGAAGTGTGTAAAATGCTACTGCAGATTTACTGTATGACAAATACATATATGTTGTGCCGGTTAACTGACTCGAAGGGATCATTAAAGGTAAATCGTATTTACTACCGGCATACAAGGAGTAGGTCATTATCGTTTTGTCCAGTGCATTATAAGCTGTGTCACCCAACATTTCCGTTTCTGCTTCTTTAGGAAGAAAAGTAATCAGGCCTTCATCCATCCAGGCATATTCCTGCTCACTGGTCCCAACCAGAAAAGGAAAGTAGCTATGGGCAATTTCATGGGCTGTAACAAAGATTGTTTCTTTAAGATTATTACCATCCCCATCGTTGACCATCATAGGAAACTCCATACCATAATGCCCGTTAAAGGCAGTCATCTGGGGATAGGGATAATCAACACCGAAAGTTTTTTCTGAAAAAATAGTCAGTGCTTGCTTAGTGAGTTCAGCTACCTCATGAAAATCTTTTGAGTCTTTAGAATAAACGGCATTAACCGGTATCCGTTTACCTGCAATTTCTACACTTGTGGCATCCCACAAATAAGTATTGGTCATTGCAAAAGCAAAATCATTCAAATTTTCAGATTTAAAATGCCAGGTATTGTCAGTGTTATTGGCGGGGAGTCCATCTTTTTCAATATTATCCTCAGTAATAATATGAATAATCTCATCAGTGATTTTCGATTTCTCAAATTTCTGAAGAACATCCTCTCCATAAACATCCTCTGGATTTTGAAGTAAACCGGATGCCCATACAAAATAGTCCCCGGGAACTGTTACCTTTACGTCGAAATCGCCATATTCGTTGTAGAATTCCTGTTCACCATTGTGAACATGCCTGTTCCAACCATTAATATCATCATAAACAGCAATCCTGGGATACCAATAGGCGACAAAATAATTTGTTTCGTGATAGCGGCCTCCACGAATATTTGTGTTAGCAGGAAAAACAAACTGCCAGTCGATGCCAAAATCCGCTTGTTCTCCTGGTGCAATGGCAGCAGATAACTTCACCAGCAAGTTGGTGCCAATGGTAGTGACAGCTTTTGATAAAAGGTCGACATTTTCGCCGTTAAAAACTAATTTATCAATTTCTAAACCCTCACCGGCATCAGCCGTGTCAATCTCAAAATTTCGCCTCGCCCCCTTTTTGTACAAATTGTCAAAAAGATTTATGACTACTGAACGTAAACTATCAGGGCTATTGTTAGTAAACCGAATGTTTTCACTCCCGCTGAGCAATCTGCCTACCGGATTAAAGTTTACTTTAATGGTGTAGTCGGTGGTGTTTTGAAAATAACTATCACCAGGTTTTCCATTAAAAGAACGACTCCCTTCCTTGTAAGCTTTTTTTATATTGTCTGGCATATAGAGGTCGCTTTGCGCGATACTTGTTTGGGAAATTAACAACGACAGAAGACAAATAACTACAATTGGCAATATTTTCATGATAATTAGATTTTTTGTTAATTACTATTTTCAAATAACTGACAACAACCAACAAAGATAGTTTAATAATTTCAATCATCAATAAAGAACCTCTCGCTAAAATTTACGAGATAAAGCTTCTGTGTTGCTCTTGTGAATGCAGTATAAAGCCACCTGTAAAATTCTTTATTTATCATCTCTTCGGTTACATATCCCTGGTCAATAAAAACCGTTGGCCACTGCCCACCCTGAGTTTTATGGCAGGTAAGGGCATAGCTGAATTTCACCTGCAAAGCATTGAAATAGGGATTTTTTTTAACAAGCTCCAATCGTTTCCTTCGTGATGGAATATCTTCATAATCAGCCATTACTTCCTGAAAAAGCTTCTGATTATTTTCTTTGGTCAATGCCGGACTTACCGAATCAATTGTATCCAGGATTATCGTTACCTGAACATTTTTTTCTTCAGAATAATCGATTAGGCGTATAGTTACATCTGCAAAACGAAAACCATAGAGCTCTTCTTGTTTATCAATCCGTAAAATTTCGATGATATCACCATTGGCAATGAAACCATCCTTTGAATCCTCATCCAGCCAATAATAATTATTTTTCACTACCATCATCAGGTCTCCGGCAGATATCTCATTTTCACGATATAATATTCTGTTTCTTATCTCTTTATTAAAGATATTAGCTCTTTTATTTGAGCGTGTTACCACAACCGTATCTTCTATTTCTCCTCTCGAAAAGGCATCATTCAAAGCATCTTCCAGTTCAACACCCGAAATTTGTATTACGTCAGTAAATCCTTTCAAAGAAATTGAAGGTTCTTTTGAACTATCCATAATTCTGCTCCTGATATTTGTGGCATTTGCCAGAATACCCGATTCGAGAGACTGCCTCATCACCTCTGTAAGATCGGCAGTAAAAACCTTAAGGCTGTAGGCTCTTTTAAGATGCTTAATGTCGAGTGCCGGACTAATATCCAGTTTCACAGGAGGCAGTTGTGCGCTGTCGCCAATAAGTATCAGCTTGCAATTCTCTCCCTCATAAACATAGCTTATGAGATCTTCGAGCAGACTTCTTGTCGAAAAAAAACTCATATCACCTGTGGCTGTATCATCGGGAATCATAGAGGCTTCGTCAACTATAAAAACAGTATTGGTATGAAGATTTTGAGATTTTGCCATACGCATAGAGCCGTCGGCTTGCATTGCCACCCGATAGATTTTCTTATGGATTGTAAAAGCTATTTTTCCAGAATACTGAGAGAGCACTTTTGCCGCGCGTCCTGTTGGGGCAAGCAATACAGACTTAAGGTTTACAATACCTAATTTTTTTATAAAAGTACTTACAACTGTAGTTTTACCTGTTCCGGCATATCCTTTCAAAACAAAAAGTGATTTATCTTCTTTTTCTGCAAGAAACTTTACAATTCCTGAAATTGCATTCAGCTGACTTCCTGTCGGCTCGTAAGGAAATCCTTTCACTACTATCTTATTAAAATCTTCGGCTCGCATAACTGAGATATTTAAAAAGGATAACCAATTCCAAGATTCATATAAGGATTAAACCAGTTGTATGAGCCTATGACGAAACGGTGTCCGGCAGGTAAAGCAGGGTCTGTCACTCTCTGTGCAAAGTCAAACCTGAAAACAAAATAAGAAAAATCCAGCCTCACACCAACACCCACATCAGTTGCCAGTTGACCTATAAAGGAGCCAAATTCAAATTTACCTCCGGGGAAAGTCGGGTCTTCCTCAAGCAACCAGATGTTCCCGACATCGCAAAATAAGGCACCTCTCAATTGTTTATAAATTGCAAACCTGTATTCAAAATTTTCTTCGATCATTATATCACCAATCCTTTCAAGATTGGGACCCTGGGCTGTATATGAACCGGGGCCCAGATACCTGAGAGGCCAGGCTCTTAATCCATTGGATCCACCACCATAGAAACCTATTTCATAAGGAATATCATCAGAATTGCCGTAGGGTATTGCTATTCCAAAAAATGATCTGAATGCGAGAGTATGATTCTTGCTCAAGGTTATATAATACCTGAAATCAAGGTCAAACTTAAAATATTGAGAATATCTTAATCCGAACAAAGTGCGGTACCCTTCCTCATTCTCAGGCACATTGGCCAAAGACATTATTCCATTCAGAAGATTACCTGCTAATTCAACATTTCCCCTGAAATAGTAAAAGTTTTTTAATATTCCCAGCTCCTGGGTATTAATAATATAGCTATATCTCATACCGAATATAAGGTGGTTTGTATATTGATTCCTCACTCTTTCTGATTCATTAGAAAGAATCGAATCAAACTCCGGTGTTGTGTTCACCTTTATAATGTTTATATCCACAGGGAATAGAATATGCTTTGAAAACTGCGTTCCAGGCCATTGATAACCATATGATATGTTACTAATAATCCTAAGATATTCCTGCTGATCTTGAAAAGTATAACCTGCATTTATTGTTGTTGTCGGTCTGAAATATGGCGAAAAACGGTCCTGGCGAATGGGTGCAAGAAACTTGGGAATGGTCAATATCGCAGCAATACCATATTCAATGGTGTTGAAAAGATAAAGGTAATTAGTCTGCTCTTCCGGGGAAATGCCAAGCTGTCTTGCCTCAAGAGCAAGCTTTAACCTAACTGTAAACACCTCACCTCCTCGAAATAAATTTTTATTCTTGTAGGAAAGATAGCCTCCCATACCAAGATCACCACCTGAGTTTGTCCCCTGTCCCTCAATTGAGTACGAATGTAATGGACTCCTTGTCAGTCGGATATTGCAATCAAGATAGTTTCTTCCGGGGTTTAATATTGTCGAATCCGGCTTAACCTCATTGAAATTTATATTTACATATTTGTATATCTGAAGCTCGTTTAGTTTTCGAAATGTTTGTTTGGCATCAAGCAGATCATACTTCTTATAATTTTCGAGAAAAACCGAATTTACCACAAACCCTGGTTTTATCTTTAATGGAGGGTGAAATAGAAAATTATAATACAAAGATTTCGAATACTTCTTCCTTTTTTTCTCAATTTCCAATGTATCATATATTAAAGTATCGGATGAAATAGAATTAAAATCAGGATAAATATTTACGTTGTTGACGTAATAGATTTTATGTTTAACCTCAATTGGTTTATCTCCGGGCTTATCAGGCCGTAGTAATATGTTTTTTATCAATACCTTTAGATCAGCCGTTCTGTTTCCCAGTGTAGTGTCCACTTCAAAAGAGACATAATCCTTTGTAAAAGAATAATAACCGTTTTCGTTTAACTCTTCAGTAATTCTGGATCGTTCATCATCAAGAGTATAAATATTAAATACCTCATTAGGCCTGATAAGAGATTTGTCAATTGACTCAACAATTATTGATTTTATAGAATCGTCAGCAATATCATACTCTATCTTGTTTATTTTATATGGGTCTGAAAGGGTTATATTATAGACTACCTTAGCCTTTTTAGGTTTTATCTGAACAATCTCGCCTTTTACATCCGAATTGTAGTAGCCTCGGTTATTAAGGTATTTTTGCAATTGATTTTCACTCTTCTTAACAAGAGCTTTGTCAAGTATCTCTGGTGGTTCACCCCATTTATCCTTGATAGTATGAAGCATCAGCTTATATTGAATAAATCCAAACAGTTTTTTATTTGGCTTTTGCTGGATATAATTTGAAAGATCATCAGGTTCGATTTGTTTGTTGGGGTTTGTAATATGAACTTTTGTATTAGCAAGAAGATATTGATTATCTTCCACATCACGCGTAATGCTGCACGAGTACAGCCCGGCAATCAGGATTAGCGACAACAACCTTATGTAAACGTGAATTATTTTCAATTAATACTGATTTGAAATAACAGACAAATTTAATAGTAAAAAAAAACAATCAACACAAGGAACAATAATTTTTTAATCAATTTATTGTTAATAAACTCATCACTTTTTTATTCAACAATGTTTCTAAAAAAACTATTCTTTTATAAAAACATATTTTTTGTAGTGTGTTTTAAAAAAATATATATCTTTGCACTCCTTTTACAGGAAATTACAACAAAGTTCATTTTTAATTGGGAGTTTAGCTCAGTTGGTTCAGAGCACCTGCCTTACAAGCAGGGGGTCACTGGTTCGAATCCAGTAACTCCCACAAATGAAAGCCA
>JAOZLR010000115.1 GCA_029934735.1 Bacteroidales bacterium | reverse complement strand
GCAAATTGGCGATGGCCTTTTATAAGAAATCCTTGAATGGCTAAAATGTCAAATAACCATTTCAATAGATAATTTTCTAGCGAAACTAATAATAATATAAAAAAGCCTAATAGAAAAAGGTAAGTCGAGAATTTAAACCCATTTAACCAGGTTAAAGTCCTGGCGGTGTGGCAACATATCCGACTTAGGATAAATTCTGTAAATAAAGCGAACCATTCCCGATACTTCAATGGGTGCCTTCCCTCTGTATATTGCAATATCATCTTCAACACCATTAAGTTCAAGCTCAATAATATATTTTACTTTCTCCTTATCATCATTCTCCTTCTTACCCACAAGGAGCTCCACACCAATATTCTCCGCATTCAGACCATTAGGCCTGAGTTTGAGTTCAATATCAGCCTTTTCTCCCATAAAAACGTCATTTGCATCATTACCCGGATATTTAACAGAAACAATTTCCATATCATCCCAGCCTTTAACTATTCTTCTTTTCCAGCGTTCTATTTTCCTTGCAAAGGAATAGTTATTCTGCTGCATTTTTCGCGACCGATCAACAAGTTTATTGTAAAACTTATCAATATAATCGTCAAGCATACGCTTCATAGTATAGTGTGGTGCTATTTCGGAAATAGTATTCTTGACATAAGATACCCATTCATGAGATATTCCGTCATCACCTTTATCGAAATAGAGAGGTATTATTTCATCTTCGAGCATATCATAAATTGTTTCCGCATCCAGTTCATCCTGAAACTGTTGATTTCCATATGTTCTTGCCTCCTGAATAGCCCAGCCGGCATTCTCACGGTAACCTTCAGCATACCAGCCGTCAAGAACACTAAAGTTAACAACACCATTCATCACAGCCTTTTCTCCACTTGTTCCGGAAGCTTCAAGAGGCCTTGTTGGTGTATTCAACCATATATCAACGCCAGAAACAAGGTAAGAAGCGACATGCATATTATAGTTTTCCAGAAAGATTAACCTTCCTGCAAACTCAGGCATTTTTGAAAGTTCGATTATCCGCTTGATAATATCCTGACCCGGTTTATCATTAGGATGAGCTTTTCCTGCAAAAATAATTCGTACCGGCTTCTCCGGATGGTTCAATATCTGAGCAAGTCTCTCAGGATTAGAGAAGATCAGATGTGCTCTTTTGTAGGTTGCAAACCTGCGGGCAAAGCCAATATATAGAGCATCTTCATCAATATGATCAATTGTTCTTAAAATATTTTTAGGGCTCTCCTGTCGTTTGGTCAGATCAACATAAACCTTATCTTTAAGAAATCTGATAAACTCCGCTTTGCTTTTTTGCCTGGTATTCCAAACAGCCTCATCACTAAGCAGGTGTATCTTTTTCCAAAATTCAGGATTTGAGATATCTTCTCTGAACTCTTTCCCAAATTCATTGTCATACAAGTTCTGCCAGTGTTTTTCTGTCCAGGTTCCAAGGTGAACACCATTGGTAACATATCCGATATGCAGCTCATCGGCAAAATAGCCATCATACATATCTTTAAACATTTCACGCGACACTCTGCCATGTATTTTGCTTACACCGTTCATCTCCTGCGAAAGGTTAGCAGCAAGCACGCTCATCGAGAATTTCTCATCCGGCCTTCCATGCATACGCCCAAGATTCATAAATTCATCCCAGTTAATATTTAGCCTTTCTGCATAATGTGGAATATATGTCCGCAAAATATCTTCTGTAAAGGCATCATGACCCGCAGGAACAGGAGTATGAGTTGTAAATAATGACGATGCTCTGACAACTTCAACTGCTAGATTGAATGAAAGCCCAACTTCTTCAACAAGGAGATGAAGGCGTTCAAGGCCCGCAAATGCTGCATGGCCTTCATTAAGATGATAAACATCAGAATTTATTCCGAGAGAATTTATTATCCTGATACCTCCTACGCCAAGCAAAAGTTCCTGCTTGAACCTGTTATGCCAGTCACCACCATAAAGCTGATGTGTGATGAATCTGTCTTCGGGAGTATTCTCACCTATATCGGCATCCAGCAGATAGAGCGGAATTCGGCCCACATCAACCTGCCATACCTTTGCAGTCAGTTTTCTTCCCGGAAGTGCTAAAGAAACCTTAAGCCACTCTCCATCCTTTAGAACAGGTTTAAGCGGCAAATGACTAAAACTTTGAGCTATATATTGTGGTGACTGATCACCAAATAGCGAAATACTTTGCTCAAAAAAACCATATCTGTAGAGGAGGCCAACGCCCACTAAATCAAAATTGGAATCACTTGCCTGCTTAAGATAGTCCCCTGCCAGAATCCCCAATCCGCCGGAGTAGATTCTCAGATTCTCACAAAGGCCAAACTCCATACTAAAATAAGCAACTTTGCCACTATTTGCCGGTTTTTCAACTGACATATATTCCCTAAATCTCTTATATACCTTTCGCAGATTATTTATAAAAGGCTTATCCGAAGCAAGTGACTGCAGCCTGTCGTAGTCAAGCATATCGAGAAGTAAAATCGGATTATGATCACTCTTCTGCCACCCTTCAGGGTCAATCAGTCTAAAAAGTTCGCGCGCTTCATAGTTCCATGTCCACCATAGATTTTGGGTCAGCTCTTTTAATGGCTCCAGGGCCATAGGGATATTGGTTTTAACCAAAACCCTTTTCCAAACCGGCTTTTCCTTTTTTCCGTTTGCAGACAACATAAGATTTAGCGATTGCTTGCCCTTGAATAGTTCGGAACGATCATCAACCTTATCCAGTGCAATGGAATAGAGATCCCAATATCTGGAGACAAGCTGATCCCACAACAAACCTCTGGAACATTGATAAGCCTCATTGGCAGCCTTCTCAATATTTTCAGAAGATGCTGAAAGAAAATAATCAAATGTTTCTTTAAGTTCAACAACTATCTCGTCATCATTATCGTCAGTCCGAGAGCAAACTGTTATAGAATTCTGTTCTATTTTACAATTATCATTTACCCAAACACCAAATCCTGCAAGCTGGGTAGTGACTGTGGGAATTCTGAAAGCAATACTTTCGAGCGGAGTGTATCCCCAGGGCTCATAATATGACGGAAATACTGACAGGTCGAAACCAAGAAGCAAATCATAATAGTCCACATTAAATACACCATCATTACCGTTAAGATAAGCTGGAACGAAAACTATTATAACATTTGAATCAGGAGTGTTGTCAAGCCCGCTTCTATTAATTTCATTTAGTACAGGATCGGTTTTACTATTGAACAAAATATGTGTCAGATATTTATTATTTTCCGTTTCAACAGCCCTTTTCTCATTATCCTGTCTCAAAAGAGGCCCACCATGATGTGCAGGAACAGTAATAAATGCAACCAGTTTCTTTCCGCTATCATTTTTCTTGTTCAAATCACCCAGCGCACGAATAAAAACATCCAGTCCTTTATTTTTGTATTCATAACGTCCGCTTGTAATCACAAACAAAGAATCATTGTCAATCTCCTGCCCTGTCACCATTGCTGCAACTTCAACAAGTTTCTCCCTTGCCTGCCTTCTCTTTTCAGGAAGACGATCTTCATTTGGATAAAAGGAATCTGTAAAGCCATTTGGAGTAACAATATCTGGCTCCTTAAACAAAAAGGTTTTGCACTCTTTTGCAGTAACATCGCTAACTGTTGCAAAACTATCCGCTTGATTTGCAGCCACATACTCTATCGAATTTTTAGAAACCACCCCAAGTTGTTTGGCCATCTCAAAAGGTTTATACTTCTCAAGATCACGATACAAGGGCATACCGTTTCCGGCTATTGACCTTCCAAGCGTTGTTGCATGTGTGGTAAATACTGTTCCGATCTGCGGCACTTTATTTTTCAGATAAAGAACACCGCCACCTGCCATCCATTCATGAAAGTGCGCAATAATATGGTCCTGTGCTGACAGGTAGAATTCATAGAAACTCTCAATCACCTTACCGGCAGCATAACCAAAAAGAACAGGCTCTATATAATCCCATCCTCCGGGAAGTGAATCAAGCTTGTATGTTTCCCAAAAAGATGCAAGGATTTTATCCTTTTCGGGAAAATATGGAGTAAAATCCACAAGAATAGCAATAGGTTTTCCCGGAATATTCCATCTTCCTATACGGATGTTAAGGCCTTCACTTTTGGCACTTTCACGCCAGGCAGCGTGAATTGAGTTATCCTCCAAAAAATCTGGATTGTCAATTGTCTCTTTCCAGACATCAGGCCCTATAAAAAAATAATTGTCTCCCAACTCCTTTTGTACCGCCTCCGACTTTGAGGACAGAACAGTATAAATCCCACCCAACTTGTTACAAACTTCCCAACTTACTTCAAACAAATAATCCGGTTTCATATATTTATATTAGATTTTACAACATTAAAACTTTATAATGATTTCCTAATCCTCTCCTCAAACCTGCAAGCCTCACCCCTCCTTCAAACTGACTCACAAACCTTCAAGGTTTATCCTCCTCCAATCTGGCGTACAAACCTGCAAGGTTTATCTGCCCCATAATCTCACGCGCAAACTTTACAGGTTTTATCTGCGAAAAAGTTTGCGAAATTACCTTAATTAACAATCAAATTAGAAATAAGTTTCAAAAAAAAGTGCTATCAACGCAACCAAAATCAAAATCATCTCATCTCTATTGTTGTTAGTGGATTTGGAATCAAATTATTTATTTAGAGATTAAAATTCTTGCCTATCGGAAATAATTTACTTTTACTTTAAAATCAACAGTATTCAATAACTTATAAAAGTAAATTTATGAAAAAATCAAATTCAGCTTTCTTAGTATTGATTATGCTCTTTTTCTGGAGTTTATCAAGCGTATCACAAAATTCTGTGCTTTCATCAGGCGACTGGTATAAGATTGCCACAAGCGAAACCGGCATTTACAAAGTCGGCTATGATGATCTTGCAGACTATGGTATTGATCCAGCATCCATTAATCCCAAGCACATCCGGCTTTATGGTAATGGTAACGGAATGCTTCCCGAAGAAAATTCCGAATTCAGATATGAAGATTTGCAGGAAAATGCAATTTTTGTTGAGGGTGAAGATGATGGCACTTTCGATACGGAGGATTATATTCTGTTTTATGGTGAAGGGCCTATAAAATGGAAGCTAGATGAAGAAACAACTACATTTAAACATCAGATAAATTACTATTCTGATGCCACATACTACTTCCTTACAACCGATCTGGGTGAAGGCAAAAGAATTGAGGTACAGGCACAACCGGCTCAGCCTGCCACATTCACAAAAACAATTTCCGATGATTACTTCATGCACGAGAAAGATTCGGTCAATCTTCTTAAAGCAGGCAGAATTTGGTACGGTGAAGAAATTGCAGGTAACAGCTTTGTGGATTTTAATATAACACTGCCTTTTGCAGATTTATCTTCGCCCATAAATCTGGAAGTTAGTGTTGCTGCAAGAACATTTGAGGAAGGACTATTTAAAATATATATTGATAATGAAAAGCAGAAAGAGTTTACTATTTCACCTGTAAATTCAGGTTCCCTTGTGTTCGCAAAATCAAAAACAGACACAATTAGTTTTTCTATTCCGGCAGATAATTTTAATTTAAAAATTGAATTTATTGCCTCTGATACAACTTCTGCGTGGCTCGATTATTTTACAATAAATTATAAAAGAGCACTAACTTATGAGAACGGGGCTTTTTCATTCAGATGTTCAGATGTTGCCGGTAGCGGAAATATTACCGAATTTCAGATTTCAGATGTTGTACCCGAAGTAAATATCTGGAATGTTATCGACCCGTTAAACACAAAAGATGTTGATTTTGATCTGACAGGAAATACACTTTCTTTTAAAAGCGAAACTGATAATCTGCCTGAGTTTATTGCATTTAGCATCTCCGAAACTGCATCTCCCGAATTTATAGAACAGGTATCAAACCAAAATTTACATTCGTCAGGAGCGGCAGACATTATAATAGTTACCTATAGCAATTTTGAAGATGCAGCGCAGCAACTTGCTGAATTCCATCAGGAAAATGACAATCTGAGTTCTGTGATAGTAACTCCAGGACAGATTTATAATGAGTTTTCATCAGGTGCTCAGGATGTTACTGCTATCAGAGATTTTGTAAAATATCTTTATGACAACAATGATAACAAACCACAATATCTGCTTATGTTTGGAGCAGCCTCCTATGATTACAAGGACAGAATTGAGAATAACACAAATCTGGTTCCTGTTTGGGAAACAGAATATTCACTAAACCTTGTATCTGCCTACGGCACTGATGATTTTTACGGCTGGCTTGATGAGGATGAAGGAACTTCAGGGATTGTTGACATCGGGATTGGCAGGATTCCAGCTCAGAATTCTTCAGTAGCTCAAAATTATGTTGATAAGGTTATTCATTATGCAACTTCCGGAACAACTCTTGGAAACTGGAAAAATAAAATCTGTTTTGCGGCAGATGACGGAGATAATAACCTTCACCTCAATCATGCAGACTCTATAACAAATTTAATAAAAACAAATTTCCCTACTTTAAATACTACAAAGACTTACCTCGACTTTTACGAACTTATCTCCACTCCTGACGGGCCTCGCTATCCCGAGGTAAATGAATCAATAAATTCACAGGTTGAAGAGGGCAGATTTCTTATAAATTACACCGGACATGGAAGTTATAATGGATGGGCAATGGAGCAGGTATTGACTACAGAGGATATTGAAAGCTGGTCAAACTTCGACAATTTACCTGTTTTTATAACAGCTACGGGCGATTTTGTCAAATTTGATAATCCTGAAATTGCAGCAGCCGGAGCTTTACTTCTGGAAAAAGAAAATGGCGGTGCAATAGCTGTTTATAGCCCTGTGCAAACCTCATATGCAAGCCTAAATTTCTCTTTTAATCAGGCACTTATTGAATTCTTTGTCAACTCTGATCAAGACCGAACACTTGGCAATATGCAGAAATTTGCAAAAGAGGCTATCAGCACAAGCAATGCTGGCAAAGTCTGGAATCTGCTTGGAGATCCGGCACTTAATATAGCTTTTCCCGAATATCAGATTTCAACTGAAACAATCAATGGAGTATCAGTTACAGAACCGCTTGACACAATAAACCCGGGCGATCAGGTTACTATTACAGGAATAGTAACAGATAGTGAGGGAAACCTGATATCTGATTTCGATGGCTATATTCAAGTTAATGTATTCAATAAGCAATACATAAAAACAACACTTGGAAACACACCCCAATCGCCTGTTGTTGATATTTATGTTCAGGACAGTATCTTACTTGAAACCGTAGCAACTGTTACAAACGGGGAGTTTGAGGCACAATTCACCGTTCCTGTCAATCTTGACCAGGAGTTTGGCTATCTAAAACTCAGCTACTACGCAACAAACGGCGCTACAGATGCGGCAGGAAATTTTTCAGATATTCTGGCAGGCGGAGAACCGGCCGGTGTTGAAGAATTTGCCAAAGAGAGCTTCTTTAAGGTTTATCCCACAATTACTGATGATTATATATCAATTGCGGCATTACAGAATTTTGATAATATCACAACAGCTTTATTCGACATTACAGGAAAACCTGTAGGGACAAAGGATTATGAAACCGTCACGAAAGAGCAACAAATAAAACTTGATATTTCGGAATTACCAGGAGGAATGTATGTATTACAGATAATAACACCCAATAGGATTTTTTCATATAAAATCATAAAAAGATAATCCTCCCTTATTTATATTCGCCCAACATCCCCTTTTC
>JAOZLR010000114.1 GCA_029934735.1 Bacteroidales bacterium | reverse complement strand
TCATCAATCTTGTGGTGGTCAGCCATTCCGTTGAACCATACATACTCCGGCTCAAGATTTTTTCCAAAGACGGCTGTGCCATGTTTTGTGTCATATTCGTGTAATTTGTCGTCCGACCATTCGGTGTATGGTTTTCCGTCTTTCATTTTGCCGGCAGTTGACCAGTCCCAGTACGTTTTTGTGGGACTAACTTTTGCATAAACGGGAATGTGACAGGTCTGACAAGCCACCTGCTCGTAATGGCTATTCAGTAATTTGCTTTTGTGGGGTGTTGCAGTATGGCATTTTTCGCAGGTGACCTTGTTTTTGTTTGAAGATGAAACGGTATATAACTGTCCTGTGATATTGTGATTGTGTGTTTCGTGACAATCTGTACATTTCATATTTTTTTCATCGTACGCCATGTGAACGTCCACATCTTTTGTGCACTTGTTTAATGCCATCTCCAGATCACCGTGCTTGACATTATTTCCGCCTCCGCCTTTATAGTGGCAGGTACCACAGTTGTTCCGTTGTGGGAGTCCTATATTTTGAACCACTTTTTGCAGGTCAACCATTGGAGAGGGATTTCCCGAGCCGGTGTTTGGACCTGTTCCCGGTTTTGATTTTTTATACGAACCGGTTTTGTCGTGACAGACAAGACAGTCAATATTGTTGGGATTGTGAAAATCGAAATTTTTGTCTCCGTAACCGTATCCGGCATGGCACAATGAGCAAAGTTTTTCGTTTGCATTCACCCCGATACAAAAGTTGTTAAGGATATTCCTTTTGCCGAGGTCTTCATATCCTTTACCGGCAATCGAATCCATTTTATGCCACTGCCAGTGTTCGGTCTTCATAAACTCTTCACCTCTGCCGTTGTGGCAACTCAGGCAGGCTTCTGTAATTTCTTGTGGTTTTGCAAATTCCTTTTGAAGAACCTCAAATTTAGAGTGATCAACAGGAATTACCTTCTTCTGAATTTCTATTTTCGATGTGGGATAATAGTCCCTGTCAAGATCGCCGTTATACTCAACAGTGATAATGAAGATCAGTGATATGGGAACCAAAACAACAAAAATGAACTTTATAAACTCTTTCATAATAGAATGTATTAAACCTATATATGATATATATGATGTTACGTTAAGTATTAATAGCGGGCAAAATTAGTTTTTGTTACATTTAGTCAATACTCTGAATGAAATTTATACTCACTTTTTAATAAGTGATATGTATATATGAAACTTAATAATTATTTTGTAGAAGGCTGAATAATAGGGGTATAAAATATTTATAGTGCTAGTGTGCACTGGTATTAATGATATTCCGGGTTGTAATTTATTATTGTTTTAAATAAGTCTGGGAGAAATAGTATTGCCAGCTGAGTTTTTCAGGGGAAAAGGTTCAGGTATTAGCCAATCTTCTTAATTTGTTCGAGGCGATCTACATCAAGAATATCAATCATTTCCCCGCCAATTCCAATTATACCATCTTTCTTGAATTCAGATAAAACCAATTCTACTTTTTCTTTTTTTCAATATCTACTTATATAGAAGTTTGCATATTTATTTGTAACCTCTATAAATAATAAAAATTGCTTTGATTTTAATTTTCTGTAATTACTTTTGCTATCCGGTAAACGTAATTAAATTTAAATAGATAGATATGAAAAAGTTAATCACTCCTTTTGCTGTTGTAATGTTAGTCCTGGCATTAACAATTAACTCTTATGCGGAAGATAAACTATCACCATATTTAAAAGTTGGTGAACTAACAGTTAGTATGGATGAAGCTGTTAAGCAAGTTAAAGATGCTTTAACATCAAAAGGTTTTGATATAATTGGTGAATATCATCCCGAAACTAAGGCAGGGCTTTATGTTATTGCATACACTCGCGATGATCTGCAAAAAATTTCTCTGAAGGTTAAGGACAGAGGAGCTCTGGCAAGTGTATTAAAAATCGGATTTGTAGAGAAAGATGGAAAAATTATCGTCTCAATGTTAAATCCTCCTTACCTTTTTTACGCATACTTAATGGATGAGACAGATAAACATATTGGTGAATTGACTGCTGTTTCGAATGATGCAAAAGAAGCCTTGAAAGTGGTGGGTTCTGATTTTACTCCCTTTGGTGGTGGTGTTGAACTTGATGACCTGAAGGATTATCATTATATGATGATGATGCCTTATTTTACTGATCCTGTTGAGCTAAACGAATTTGACTCTTTTGATGAAGGACTGAGTGTCATTCGTAAAAATCTGGAGGCAAAAAAGGGAAATACATTGAAAGTTTACGAATTGGTATTCCCGAATAAGGAGGTTGCCATTTTTGGTATAGCCTTGCTTGATCCTGAAGAAGGTGAAGGTCATTTCCTGCCGATAATCGGTGAGGATCACATTGCGGCAATGCCTTACGAAATAATTTTACAGGGAAAAGAAGCTACTATGCTTCACGGAAAATATCGCTTTGCCCTGCTCTGGCCTGAACTGACAATGGGACAGTTTATGAAGATATCAAGTACTCCCGGTGATGTTGAAGATGTAATGGAAGAATTGACAGAGGATTAATTGGAGTAAAATGTAAAGTGCTATTTTTGAGGTATCCAGAGTTATGGGTTAATAACAGCCTATGTACACTACTTGTTTTCATTAAGGTTTAGCTCCTTCGTATAAACCTTACGGTTTAGCCTTCCACATCAATAATCAAATATCTTTTACTCTTTCATTATTCTGACTATCTTTGCAGGCAGATAATTTATTAAAAACAATCCAATTATGCTAACTATAATAAGTAAGACCGAAAGACTTTCCAAAAAGGAAAACCTTGTATTTTTGATAACTGACCTTAGAAATCTTGATGAGAAATATCTTTCAAAAGAGGAGATAAAATTTATCAGAACTCAATACAGAGACAACAAAAGAGATACTTTTTCATTCAATCATTTTACAAACTGGATTTTTGTAAATATTCTAAAGAAGGAAAGAGTCAGAACAAAAAGACTTGAGGAGTACCGGAGTGCAGGAAATAAATTGCTGAGCAAGATCAATGGTAACAAGCTTAATTCTGTAGTTTTGGTTGATATTGAAGGGAAGCAGGAAGAGTTGCTTGCTTATGCCGAAGGAATGGCTTTGGGGAATTATCAGTTTCTGAAATATAAGAAAGAGCCTGCTGAGAAAATGAATTCGCTGAATTCAATCGACCTCTATTCGAAAAATCTTGATGAGAAGCTGATTGACCAATCGAATATCGTTATAGATGCAACATATACTGCAAGGAATTTTGTGAATGAGCCTGTATCATATCTCAATGCTGTTACCTTTTCGAAAGAGATTGAAAAGCTGGGAAAGAAGTCGGATGCCAAGGTTGAAGTTTTAAACAAAAAGAAGATAGAGTCATTGAAAATGGGTGGTTTGCTGGCAGTGAACAAAGGAAGTGTTGATCCACCTACTTTTACAATAATGGAGTGGAAGCCAAAAAATGCAGTTAATAAGAAGCCTTATATTTTTGTTGGAAAAGGTGTTGTTTACGACACCGGTGGACTGAACATTAAGACGGGAGAGTTTATGTATGATATGAAGAGTGATATGGGTGGTGCTGCTGCTGTATCGGGTGCTCTTTATGCTATTGCTGCTGCAAGGCTTCCTGTTCATGTTATTGCCCTTATTCCTGCAACGGATAACCGTTTAAATGGAAATGCCTATGTAAGTGGCGATGTGATTACAATGTATGATAAAACACAGGTGGAGGTAATTAATACCGATGCTGAGGGCCGAATGATACTTGCTGATGCATTGAGTTATGCTAAGCAATATGATCCTGAGCTTGTTATTGATGTAGCAACACTTACAGGAGCTGCGATGAGAGCAATTGGAAAATTTGGTATTGTTGCTATGAATTCAGGTGCTGACAAGGAATTTATCCTTTTGAAAAAGAGTGGTGAAAATGTTAATGAACGTCTTGTGGAATTTCCTCTTTGGGAGGATTATTATGATGAGATAAAATCTGATATTGCCGATATTAAAAATATCGGTGGGCCGGAAGCCGGTGCAATTACCGCAGGAAAGTTTCTGGAGCACTTTACTGGTTATCCGTATATTCACCTTGACATTGCAGGCCCCGCTTTTCTTGGGAAGCCATACAAGTATAGCACCAGAGGTGGTACCGGGGTTGGTGTGAGGTTGTTATTCAACTTTATAAAAAGTAAAGTTTAAATCTTGCTGTTCAATTTTTTATCTTTGCAGCCATAAATTTTTATATGATGATAAAAAACAAAGAAAAGGATAAAGAGAGAAAGGTCAGAGTGGGAATTTCTCATGGCGATTTTAACGGGATTAGTTATGAGATTATCATTAAGACTTTTCTTGATAAGAGGATGATGCAAATATTGACTCCGGTTATTTTCGGATCGTCAAAAATAGCATCATATTATCGTAAAACGCTCAATTATACAGATATATCATTTAACCTTGTTCGTAAAGCCGATTTGGCAAATCCGAATCGTGTAAACATTATCAACTGTTATGATCAGGAAGTAAAGATTGAGATTGGAAAATTGTCAGAGAAAGCCGGCGAGCTTGCTGTCCTTGCTCTTGAGAAAGCAGTAGCGGATTTAATGCATAACTCAATTGATGTGCTTGTAACAGCCCCTATTAATAAAAAGAGCATTCACTCCGAATCATTTCTATTTCCGGGTCATACTGAATATTTGGCAAATAAATTCAATGCTACAGATTATTTAATGATGATGGTGAGCGAAAATCTGAGAATCGGGATAATAACCGGCCATATTCCTTTGAAAGATGTTTCGGCTGCAATAACTGAAGACCTTATTTTGAGAAAGGTCAGGATTATGAATGAATCTTTGATAAAGGATTTTGCAATTACTAAACCCAGAATCGCAGTTCTTGGGCTTAATCCTCATGCTGGTGACGATGGAGTTATTGGAAATGAAGAGACAGAAATAATAATCCCGGCAATAAAAAGGGCTTATGATGAAGAAATCTTGTGTTTTGGGCCATATCCTGCCGATGGTTTTTTTGGTTCTGCAAATTATACAAAATTTGATGGTGTAATCTCACTTTATCATGATCAGGGTATGCTGCCATTCAAAACACTTGCTTTTGGTACCGGTGTTAACTTTACTGCCGGTCTTCCTTATGTGAGGACATCACCTGCTCACGGAACGGCCTTTGACATTGCAGGAAAGAAAAAAGCTTCTCCCGATTCATTCCGGGAGGCTCTATATCTTGCTGTAAATATCTTTAAAAATAGAAAAATCTACGAAGAGATTTCAAAAAATCCTTTACCGATAGGCGGGAATGGAAATGGGAAAAAGACCGATGAAAGAAACAACAATCAGGTTAGATAAATAATTTATGTCTTCGGTAAAATATTCGATAAATGATGTTACGGAATTCACAAATGGTGAGCTTATTAATGAAGGAGCTGAAGGGAAAGTAATCTCCGATATTCTAATTGATTCCAGAAGACTTGTTACTCCTGAGGATTCCCTTTTCTTTGCTCTGGTTTCAAAAAAAAATAACGGGCATAAGTACATAAATGAACTTTACGAAAAGGGTGTCAGGAATTTTGTTGTATCCGAGGATATAGTGGAACATAAGGATGCAAACTACATATTGGTTGAAAATACACTTGATGCTCTTCAGAAATTTGCCACACGGCATCGTCTGCACTTTGATATCCCTGTTATTGGCATTACAGGCTCCAATGGAAAGACAATTGTTAAGGAGTGGTTGTTCCAGTTGATGAGCCCCGATACGAAGATCATAAGAAGTCCGAAAAGCTATAATTCTCAAATAGGCGTTCCGCTATCTGTATGGCAAATGCGCCCGGGTTTTGACTTCGCTGTGTTTGAAGCCGGAATTTCAGAGCCTGACGAGATGGACAGGCTAAGGGGGATAATAAATCCAACAATTGGGATTTTTACAAACATCGGCCCTGCACACAGCGAAAATTTTATTACCATAAATCAGAAAGCAGGAGAGAAACTGAAGCTTTTTACAAAAGTTGATACTTTAATCTATTGTCCTGATTATTCTGCTATTCAGGAGACAATTATCAAATCGGAAATACTTGGAAATATTAATGCATTTACCTGGAGTCGTAAGGAAGAGCAGGATGTTGACCTTTTGGTTAAAAAACCGATACGAAACAGAAATAACACTTTGACAATTAAGGCGATTTATAGAGGTGATGAAATTGGAATTACAATACCTTTTACTGACGATGCTTCGCTTGAAAATGCAATTCATTGTTGGGCTACAATGTTGTTTCTTGGATATGACAATGATATTATTGCTCAAAGAATGACTAGCCTCCAGCCAATTGCAATGCGCCTTGAGATGAAAGAGGGGGTTAATCATTGCTCGGTTATTAATGATAGCTATAATTCTGATATTAATTCCTTAAACATAGCTTTGGATTTTCTGAATCAACAGAATCAACATAAAAGAAAGACTGTGATTCTTTCAGATATTCTGCAGAGCGGACAAAATGATGATGACCTTTATGAGGAAGTTGCAAGCTTGATAAACAATAAAGGTATTGATAAACTTATTGGAATTGGAAAAGCCATTAGCAACCATTCAGGTAAATTTACTGGTGAGAAAGCTTTTTATCCTACGACAGGTGATTTTCTTCAAAAGTGCTCATTTGCCAATTTTCAGAATGAAACAATTTTGCTGAAAGGCGCCCGGATTTTTGAGTTTGAGCAGATAAGTCAGGCACTGCAACAAAAGGCTCACGAGACGATCCTCGAAATAAATCTAAACGCGCTAATTAATAACCTTGATTATTTTAGACAAAAGCTTAGACCGGAAACAAATATTATGGCCATGGTCAAGGCTTTCTCATACGGAAGTGGGAGCTTTGAGATTGCTAATATTCTTCAGTACCATCATGTTGATTACCTTGTTGTGGCTTATGCTGACGAGGGGATCGAACTTAGGAAGTCGGGGATAAAAGTTCCAATTATGGTGATGAATCCAGAAGAACAAAGTTTTGATGATATAATAAAGCATAACCTTGAACCTGAGATTTATAGTTTCAGGTCATTACACTTACTTGAAGAAGCAATAAGGCGGAATATAATACCAGAAAACAAACCTATAAAAATTCATATTAAGCTTGATACAGGAATGCATAGGCTCGGTTTTCTTTCTGATGAAATTGACGAGCTAATTGCAAAATTGTCGAAAATCCATTCGGTATATCTCCAGTCAGTATTTTCACATCTCGCCTCAAGCGAAGATTCGGACGATGATGACTTCACAGATTATCAGGTCGGGCAGTTTAAGGCAATGGCAGAGAAAATCAAGGCTCATTCCGATCATCATATTATGATGCATATACTGAACTCAGCCGGAATAACTCGTTTCCCACAATATCAGTTTGATATGGTTAGACTCGGTATTAGCCTTTATGGTGTGTCGTCAGTTATATCCAATGAAGATAATCTGGAAAATGTGAGTACTCTGAGATCAACAATATCGCAAATAAAGAAGATAAATCCTGGAGAAACAATCGGATATAACCGGACATGGAGGGCAGAAAAGGAGATGATAATAGCTGTTGTTCCGATTGGTTATGCCGATGGTCTTGACAGAAAACTTAGTAATGGCAAAGGGAGGCTGTATATTAAAGGAGTTGAGGCACCTTTTGTGGGGAGCATTTGTATGGATATGTGTATGATTGACATAACCGGAATAGATGTAAATGAGGGAGATGATGTCATTGTATTTGACAGTGAACATCCGATTACCATACTTGCCCGTGATCTTGATACTATTCCTTATGAGGTTTTAACAAGCATTTCGAGAAGAGTAAAAAGGGTTTATTACCATGA
>JAOZLR010000113.1 GCA_029934735.1 Bacteroidales bacterium | reverse complement strand
TATTTCAAGTTTTAAAATTGAGTTTTCATAGCTTGTAGAAGTTACAGGAATTCCTTTTGCTCCCTGATCAGGGCTGTCCATTGTTGAGCTATAACCATTGTTAGTTTGGGTTATGTTGAAAACCAGCCTTAGTTGTGTACCCTGGACGTTTAATATTCCATTCCATTGACCTGTAATATCTTGACCATACATTGACAATGTTGTCAGGATTGTAATTAAAATTAGTGTTGTTTTTTTCATTTTATTGCATCTTTAAATGTTGATTAACTACTTGTTGCAACAGTGGTAGTGGCAATTGATGCTGCCATCGCACCTATTATAGCAGCTTGCATCTCTTTTAAGGTTTTGTCAACTGCCCCTGCAATTGGTGCATCTTTCAATATTGCTTTCAGTTTCTTCTTAATGGATTTTAACTCTCTTTTATCGGATGTAAATATTTTGTGCATTCCTGTCGCCTGGATAAGTCCCAATAAAACAATGTTTTCGCTGCTTAATTCCTTTTTATAAAGAACACCATCTTTCAATTGTTTAATTATATCATCACGAGTTTTTCTTTCGATCAGATAACATCTGCGGTAGGAGAATAGCCCAAGGAATTTCTTTTTCTCTATTCGCATAAGCCTGTCTTTTTCTAATTTATTTAAAAAAATCCATTTATACTTCCTTGATTTATTTTCAAGTTTGGAAACCCAATATTTTATCTTTTTTGGCTTTTTTGAATTTTTGATGATTGCTGAGATTTCAGAAACAATTGGATCTTTGCTGCTTTTGTGACTTTTAAAAATCAATTTATTCTCTTCTATAATGATACTATTGTCGAGCGACATCTCAATTAGTAATGAACCGGAAATTCCATAATTAATATGCGTGTCAGAAATAATAAATTTCCCTTTTGTCGGATGTTGTGCAATCAGCAAAAACTTTTCTGTTGTGTTCAACTTCATAACTTCCCTTTTGTAATTTAATACAGAGTTCCGGTGTTAATCACTGGTTCCACATCTTTGTCGGAAGTGAGAACAATCATCAGATTGCTTACCATTGCAGCTTTGCGTTCATCATCCAGCTCGATAATGCTTCTCTTTGACAATTCCTCAAGAGCCATCTCTACCATGCTAACAGCACCTTCTACTATTTTGGTCCGTGCTGCAACAATTGCCGTAGCCTGCTGACGCTTGAGCATTGCACCTGCAATTTCCTGAGCATAGGCGAGATAATTAATGCGAGCTTCTATAACTTCTATACCAGCTATTGAAAGCCTTTCCGTGATCTCTCCTTCAAGCATATGATTCACTTCATCGGCACCGCCACGAAGAGTTATTTTGGCATCCTCATCTTCCAGATTGTCATAAGGGAAATTCCCTGCCATTTTTCTGACTGCTGCTTCACTCTGGATATTTACAAAATGTTCATAGTCATCCACATCGAACGCAGCTTTAAAGGTATTATCAACTTTCCATACCAGAACCACTCCGATCATAACCGGATTTCCGATTTTGTCGTTCACCTTTATGGGTTCACTATCGAGATTTCTGGCACGTAGCGAGATTTTCATTTTTACAAAAAAGGGATTCACCCAGTAAAATCCATTTGTTTTAATGGTTCCTTTGTATGCGCCGAAAAGAACCAGAACACTTGATTCGTTGGGATTTATAATTACAAATCCGCCAATAGCAATTACTGAAAACAATATCAGGAATGCTGCCGTGATTTTTAGGATTATTGAGGGAAGGTAAATTATTGCGAAAATGGATGCAACTAACAATACTAATACCAGGAATAACATTAAATATCCTGATGATGCTGAAAATTTTTTTTCCTGTTTCATTTTTATTTATTTTTTTATTTATACTAAAATGATATTAAAATGATATCACAAATGTACATAATTTGATATGCCTTTGTCAAGTTTTTTTTGAATTATTTTTTAATATATACTCTAATGAGCAGGGAATGAGGCTTTAATAAAATAATAAACTAAAGGAA
Source organism: Bacteroidales bacterium (assembly GCA_029934735.1). Taxonomy (GTDB): domain Bacteria; phylum Bacteroidota; class Bacteroidia; order Bacteroidales; family JAADJA01; genus JAADJA01. Next base: position 5,903 of record JAOZLR010000113.1, on the reverse strand, counting down.
TTTGGCTCCGGTATATTAAGATTTGAATTGGTGAATTTACTATTAATCTAAAACTCGTGAAATAATTTTTTGCAATTCCCCTGTTTTTTTCAAATACCTTACAAGATCATGCCCTTTGTATTCATAACCTGTTATATTGACATTTGGAAATGCTGACATCCTCTCGCAGTGCATTGAGTCTATTCTATTTTGATTGCTATAATACAGTTGGAATATTGTTTTTTTATCAGACTTTGAGAGTAATTTTTTCAAATCCCAATAGTCGCTGTTCACTCCTTTGGTGAAATAGACCCTCAAATGATTCTTCCACCATTGATGGTCCCAAAATAATAGACGTTTTAACGGTGCAATAAATGTTTTAGGCGAAAATGCTACCACTTTATCTGCATTGAGAAGAATTCCAAAAAGAACAGCAGCATTGGCGCCAGCCGAATTACCAAGTATTACTACTCTTTTAATTCCAAGTTCTTTGAAGGTTTCTTTTAAGTGATCAACAATGCCATCAATACTATTTGCAATCCTTGGTAATCCTCCAAAGTAAAGATTCTGGTCAAGGTCTCTAATAAACATTTTTTTTGCATCAAGAGGAGAAAGGATTTTGAAAAATTCAAACACAGGGATTCCCATATTGCCTTTCATTCCGCCAAAAGCGATGATAATTGTTGAGCTATCGCTTGATGCATCTGTGAATATTGCATTTTTACTGTTTTTTAGTTCCGAAAGAAAATCAACTTCGCTTACCATATGATTTATTGTTTTAATTCATTTATACGGAAGAAACTATTTTTTGTTTTAAATTGAATATTCTAAAATTTATTTTCCGACATTCCTATACAAGTCAATAACCCCATCTAGTAGAATAGCTATGACTGTAACATTTTCATCAAGAACATCATCGGGTACATTAATATATAAGAGACCCGGTACTGAACTCCAGTATGCTTTCATTTTTATGTCCCAGTCAAGTTTTGTACCGTTACCCTCAACCCATATTCTGTTCACTTTGTTCCTAAGACCTTTTACAACTATAGGTCCGGTGGGTTTGTAATCCATATAAAGATAAAGTATGGTTGAATCTTTCGATAGTGTTGATGGTCCGTTAAAATAGCCAGATGGTAGCCCTGCAACAGTTCCGAAGATTGCATCCTTATGTTTTTTTGTCCACTCTCCAAGCTCTTCTAAAATGTTAATCTGTTCTTCGGGAATTGTTCCGTCAGGTTTTGGCCCTATGTCAAGTAGCAGGTTTCCGCCCATTCCTATTACATCTGCAAAAATGCGGATTACCTGATTTGGGGTTTTGTAATTTTTGTCGTTTGGCTGATATCCCCATGAGTCATTCATTGTCATGCAGAGTTCCCAGTATTTATCATTAGGTTTTATTATGGGCACACCTTGTTCCGGAGTTCCGTAGTCGCCATAACCATTTATTCTTGAGTTTAGAATGACTTTTGAATCACATTTTTTAATTTCCTCACTCATCTCTTTCGATTGCCACTTTTCGGCGGAATAATCCCAGTCTCCATCAAACCAGAAAAGGTCTGGTTTGAATTTTTTACATAGTTCCATAATCTGATCGTGTCTGAATTGCAGAAAATTATCCCACCGGGTTGAGTCATTTTTATATCTGTCTGTTTTTTTTGTGAAATGTGGATAATTAGTATGAGACCAGTCAAGTTGCGAAAAGTATAATCCCACTTTCAGATCATTTCTGCGAAGCTCCTTGACAAAAGGGGAGATGAGGTTGCGACCGGCAGGTGTTTTCTTCACCACATTCAGATCGCTCTGTTTTGTATCCCACAGGGCAACCCCATCGTGATGTTTTGATGTTAGAACAGCATATCTTGCACCACTTTCTTTAATCATTTCAGCCCAATGGTCCGGATTATAATTTTTTGCCGTGAAACCATCAAGCTGTTTCATGTAATCTTCATACGAAATATAGCCATTGTAAAACGACCATGATTCATCAATCCCACTAACAGAATAGATGCCCCAGTGTATGAAAATGCCAAGTTTGGCATCGGCAAACCATTGCATTCTATTTACTTTTTGCTCGGGAGTTTCTGTGTTCTGGCCAATAATTGTTGATGAAAGGAGTAGTCCTAAAATCAGAGTTATTAATAAATTATTTCTCATAATCAGTACTTTTATTTTTAATATCAAATCCCACTATTCCACCATTCCATCATTCCAATTCTTTCCATCATTCCATCATTCCAATTCTTTCCATTCAACATTCATCCATTCCGGCACTTTAGCCGCTATTGGCTTCCTGTCGTAAATGGCATCATCAAGCTTCAAAGCCACACTTCTGAACAGTGATGAGTTTTTTATCCCTGCCCTAACCATATTGTGCAACAGATTGTCAGGATGGGAGAATGGGCATACGCTGACACACCTTCCGCAATCTGTTCCGAGTGTACACCAAAGAGTAAAACAGGCTTCCTGATTGATTTGCCACCTTTTTATTCCATCAACATCTTTCATATTATCAAACGAAATGGCTTTGCTCGGACAAACATCCGCACATTTTTTACATTTAATACAAAAGTCGATTATTGAATAGTCGTGCAAAGGTTTATTAATTTCTAAAGGAATGTTTGTAGTAACAACAGCAATCCGTACTCTTGGCCCTAGTCGGGGAGTCATTAGTAATCCCATTCGACCAATCTCACCAAGCCCGGCATCACGTGCAACAAGCGGGCATACCACTTCATAATTCCCATCGATATGCGCTTGGGCATCATAACCCAGCTTGCGAATGAACATGGCAACCTGAATTGCAATTTTACCAGCTTCCATATACTGTTGCCCCGATTCCATAACAACGGGACCGGCAGGTGCAGTTGCTAACATTTCACGATCCATCTCCACGGTGAAAGCAATTGCATACTTGTGTTTTTTTGTGAATTTTTTTCCATATCTTTCAGCTCTGCCACCCTCAGAATAAATATGATAATTTTGCAATTCTGTAATTCCGCAATCAACCGCACCCAGTTTTGTTGTCCATTTTTTTATATATGTAGAAATCTCTTCTGCACCAGCTTCAACTTTTATATCTGCTACTTTTCCACCAACTTCATTTCTAAGAGCTTTAATTGTGTCGAAACTGGCATCTGCTGAAGCAAACTGAAAAGGGTGGTATTGGGTGGCATTGCGGCCAGTCAGTCCCGGTCTTTTGCGCCAATTGTCATCTATAGCTTTCTTGTCAGGATTTTTTTTGTAATAATCATTAAATCTTTCGGTCCCGGGTTCCAACTCGTTTCTCGAAAACATTGTGTCGCGCTCGTCAATCCGTTTGACTGGCAGTGTTTGCCTGTATTTACGGTTTCGGCCTAATGGTATAATGAAAAGGATTATAGAGATGACAAGGATTGATAAAATGGCTATCCCTGTTTCATATTTGTAGCTGAATTCCAAAAAAGTAAAAATCAGGAAGGGCAGGGGCAGGATAAAAGAGGCCAGGAAAAACTGCTTTGCTGCTTTCGGTTCGTTTTCCTTTGCAGATATAATAGCAGAATAGCATAATATGAGAAAGCCAATAGCTGAAATGATAAGAAATGTTATATTTATATCCATTACATAGCTACATTTTATAAACTAATTCTAGTTGAATGCGGACTGTTTTTAATAGAATGCAATTATACAAATATTTCCTAGCTCTAAGGCTACTATTATCAGAAGAGCTGCGAAACACTGGAACCAGACAAGGCTTTCATATAATTTTTTATCATCCTAATATCCCGATCCTACCTCTTTTAAAAAATATTAACAAAATATTGTTAACAATCTTGCTTAATATAAAAATTAGTTCTACTTTTGCACCCCCATTTTGAAGGCCTTACGGCTTAAACCTTTGATACGGTTTAATTTAGTGGGATTTTTGTTGAACAAGTAATAAGAAAAACAGATGGATACTTTAAGCTACAGAACAGTTAGCGCAAATAAGGAGACTGTTAATAAAGAGTGGGTTGTTATTGATGCTGAAGACCAGGTGGTTGGCAGACTTTCTTCCATTGCTGCCAAATTTCTGCGTGGAAAATACAAACCTAACTTTACACCTCATGTTGATTGTGGTGACAATGTTATTATCGTAAATGCCGAAAAGGTGATATTTACTGGGAAAAAATTAGAGGATAAGCAATACGTACGCCATACAGGCTATCCGGGTGGTCAGCGATTTAGAACGCCGAAGGAACAGTTTGCAAGACATCCTGAATTTATCCTTGAAAATTCCATTAGAGGCATGCTTCCCAAGAACAGACTTGGTCGGGATTTATTCAGAAACTTGTATGTTTATACAGGCCCTGAGCACCAGCATGAAGCACAGAAACCAAAAAGTATTGATCTGAAAAAAATAAAGTAGAATAGTATATGGACGTCATTAACACTATTGGTAGAAGAAAAACAGCCGTTGCCCGTATTTATCTTAAAGAGGGAAACGGGACTATAACTGTTAACAAAAGAGATTATAAAGAGTATTTTCCGCTTGCAACATTGCAATATGTGATTAACCAGCCATTTGAGCTGACTGACAATGCTGGAAAATTCGATGTAAAAGTTAACCTCGACGGAGGTGGCTACAAAGGACAGGCTGAAGCACTGCGCCTTGCTATATCCAGAGCTCTTATAACAATGGACCCTGAACTGAGGCCTGTATTGAAGGCCAAAGGTTTGTTGAAAAGAGACCCGAGAATGGTAGAACGTAAGAAATTCGGCCAGAAAAAGGCAAGGAAAAAATTCCAGTTTAGTAAACGTTAATATTTTTATATATAAATGTTTAGTATCTAAATTGCTGAGACTCCGGTCAAGTTTGATTTTTGAACTTCAGTATAACGATATTCATTCTTCAACTCTTCGGGCTACTTGGCAATTGTTTTATTAACAGAATGTAAACATTAATTTTATGGCCAGAGTAACATTTAATGAATTATTAGAAGCAGGAGTTCATTTCGGACACCTGAAAAGAAAATGGAATCCTAATATGGCTCCCTACATTTTTATGGAGCGTAATGGAATTCACATCATCGATCTTTACAAATCAACAGCTAAGCTTGAAGAAGCTGCAGCAGCTGCAAAGCAAATTGCAAAATCGGGAAAGAAAATCCTTTTTGTGGCAACCAAAAAACAGGCAAAAGACATCGTTGCAAAGTATATTAGCAAAGTAAATATGCCTTATGTGACTGAGCGTTGGCCTGGTGGTATGCTTACCAACTTTTCGACTATTCGTAAAGCTGTACGAAAGATGACAACAATCGACAAGATGATGACAACAAAGACCTATCTGAACCTCTCCAAAAGAGAGCGTTTACAGGTTCAGCGTGAGCGTGCAAAACTTGAAAAGCAACTTGGTAGTATTTCTGATCTTAACAGATTGCCTTCTGCAATTTTTGTGGTTGACATTCTTAAGGAACATATTGCTGTAGCAGAAGCAAAAAAGCTTAATATTCCGACTTTTGCTATGGTTGATACCAATTCGGATCCAACTAAGGTTGACTTCCCAATTCCTGCTAACGATGATGCTTCAAAGTCAATTGAATTGATTGTGAGGGTTATGTCTGAAGCTGTCGAAGAAGGATTGGTTGAGAGGAAACTCGAAAAAGACAAAAAGCAGGAGCATAGGGAAAAGAAAGCTCCCGCAGTTAAAGTTGCAATATCGGAAACTGAAAAGGGTAATGAGGTTAAGGTTGATGTAGAAGTAGAAATTGCTAAACCCTTATCGGAAAAAGCTCCTGAAACTCCTAAAGAAGAGGTTAAAGAGGCACCAAAAGCTAAGAAGATTATAGCTAAGGCCGCAAAAAAAACCGAGAAGGAGTAAACAGAATTCAAATTAATTTTAAACGATAACTATTAATAGAGATGGCAAATATAACAGCAGCCGAAGTAAATAAATTAAGAAAAGC
>JAOZLR010000112.1:5190-7915 GCA_029934735.1 Bacteroidales bacterium | reverse complement strand
ATTAAGGAGATTCATAATCAAACCGGAATTAACTTTTCCTATAACAATCAAACTATTGATGTTAACCATAAACTAATAATTGCTGAAAAAGAATATACTGTTAAACAGTTGTTAGACAAGCTATCCAGGGAGACGAATATAGATTACACCCTAGTTGAAAAACAGATTATCCTAAAAAAAAGGAAAAAGAAACAGCCCGAAGAAAAGCATACTGTCAGTGGTACCATCAGAGATAAGGAGACAGGTGAAAGCCTTATAGGGGCGACAGTCCTTGTTGACAGCTCCTTTACGGGAACCACTACTAATTCTTACGGCTTTTTTTCCCTTACTTTACCTGAAGGGAATTACACCCTGAGGGTTTCATACATCGGTTATGACTTGCAAAACATAAAAATCAACCTGGATAATAATATTGTTTTGAATCAGAATTTGCAGCCCGATTATAATCTCCTTGAAGAGGTTATTGTAGAGTCGAAACCTGAGGAAGAAATGTCGGGGAAAAGCCAAATGAGTCGTCTCAGGTTAAATCCTGTGGATATTGGTAAACTTCCGGAATTTGCAGGTGAGTCGGGATTGGTTAAAAGCCTGCAAACACTTCCGGGCATTGAGACTCATAGCGACGGTTCGGCATTTTTCTTTGTTAGAGGTGGAAACAAGGATCAAAATTTAATCCTTATCGACGAAGCACCCGTTTACAATCCCGCACATCTGTTTGGTTTCTATTCCGTGATCATACCCGAAATTACAAAAGACATTAGAATTTATAAAAGTGACATACCTGTTGATGAGGGTGATCCTTTATCATCACTGATAAAGATAAACACAAAAGATGGCAATATGAACAGGTTTGAAGCTAATGGCGTACTTAGTCCATATCTTTACAGAGCCTCTGTAGAAGGGCCCATTGTGAAAAATAAAAGCTCTTTTTATACATCTTTTCGCCATTCTAATTTTAAATGGATTTACAAAAAGTACAATCCGACTCTTGATCTGTATTTTTACGATGTTAATGCAAAACTGAACTGGCAGGTTAATAACAATAACAGAATATACTTTTCATTTTACACTGGCAAAGACAATCTGAACAACACTGCTGATTCAAAACAAAACGGTGTTGTATGGACAAACCTGACATCCACTTTCAGATGGAATCACATTTTCAATAACAGGTTGTTTTCAAATCTGACAGTTTATGGCAGTTCGTACAAGTATGACCTTGGCGAGAGGGAAACTCACTGGGTATCCGAGATTTCAAATTTTAGCCTTAAAGCTGATTTTACCTACTTTTCCAGTCCTGACTTAACCTTCAAGTTTGGATTTAGTCAGACTTTCCATAAATTCAATCCCGGGAATTTAACCTACGACACTTCGGCCTATTATATTCCAAAAGTTCCCTGCAACCGTTCTTCAAAAAGTGCCTTTTATGCAAATATTGAACATAAAATATCTAAGAAATTTTCATACAGGTTCGGATTGCGGATGCCTGTCTGGACAAATATGGGCCCGACAACGGTTTATTCTTTCGACACAAATTACCAGGTCAGGGACACAATGGTAGTTGCCGGGAAAGAATCCTATATAACTTTTGTAAACCTTGACCCACGAATAAGCCTTAAATATAGGATGAGCCCCAGTGCCTCTCTTATGTTGAGTTATGGGATTTATCACCAATATATTCAGATGCTTTCCAATTCTATCGGGCCTTTTTCATCTTTCGAGGTTTGGATGCCGGCAGGCACAAACATTAAGCCTCAGCGTGCCGATCAGGTTGCCATTGGATTTGAGAAACTATTCAGCAAACTAAATTTGAAATTTACAACAGAGGCTTACTATAAATATATGCAACATCAAATTGAGTATGAGTCACATGCAAACCTACTTCTGAATCCATTGATTGAAGGGGAGTTACGCTTTGGGGATGCCTGGTCATATGGAATTGAGTTTTTTCTGAAAAAGACCAAAGGGAAATTTTCAGGATGGATAAGTTATACTTATTCGCGAGCTTTTAAAAAGATAATGGGTGTAAATAACGGAAAGGAATTTTCTGCATTTTATGATCGCCCCAATGATTTCTCGGTCAACCTGTCGTATCAGTTGACTGAGCGGTTTAAAATGGCAGCAAACTGGATATATTATACGGGGTCAGCAATTACAACGCCCATAGCTTTTTATGACTACAACGGCAATTCTGTTCCTGTGTACGGCGATAAGCATAACGACCGTTTGCCTGACTATCACCGGCTTGATTTTTCGATGGAGTTCAGGTTGAACAAACGAAGGCGGCATTTTATGCACAGCTTAGGATTTGCGCTGTTTAATGTTTACAACAGGCATAACCCGGTTTGGTACAATACTGATAAAGTTGAAACAAAAAACGGAAACTATGTTGTCCCTGCCAATTTGTTTGGGGCAAGAGAATATACAACAACACAGTTTTATCTGATGGGGGCTGTTCCGTCATTGACATATAAATTCAGGTTGTAGGTTAATGAATGTTGAGCGAAACGAAATCTAGTTACAAATAGAGGATTATAAAATTATTAAAAGATGAAAAAAATTGTAATGCTAATTTTAATCACAATTCTATTCGGCAGTTGTGAGGAGAAAGCAGATAAGGTATTTCCGGTTGATGTTCCCGATACGATTGTTGTGGAGGCAATACTTACAAATGAAAACCATCATCAGGAGATTAAAATAACTCGTCCTGTTGCAAATCAAAATCAAA
>JAOZLR010000112.1:0-5090 GCA_029934735.1 Bacteroidales bacterium | reverse complement strand
GAAAACCATCATCAGGAGATTAAAATAACTCGTCCTGTTGCAAATCAAAATCAAATACCTGCTCCTGTAACCGAAGCACAGGTTACATTAAGCAATGGCTTTCAATCAACAAATTGTACTGAAAGTACTGATAAGCCAGGAGTTTACTTTAGTGATATTGCATTTTCAGCATCGCTTAATCAAACATATTATTTGGAAATTATTTATGATGAAAAGAGTTATAATTCAGAAACAACTATTATTCCTGTTTTGCCACTCAGTCCGCTTACATATGCTCCTGTTAATAATAATGACACTTTATATAAAATAAGCTGGGTTGCCCCGGACTATAATGCCGACACGGAAAATATGTATGAAATAAAAATCGACTGGTCGCATCTTTCCGGATACCAGAATGCTGATTCCACAAAAGCAAAACTGTTCTATTATACTTTCAAGACTTTGGATGTTATCATGCTTTTCCAACCCGATAAGGAGGAGGTCTTTTTCCCAAAAGGAAGTATTATTATTGAAAGGAAATATTCATTAACTGATGATTATGCAGAATATCTCCAGGCACTGAATGCTGAAACAGTGTGGCAGGGCAGTCTTTTCGATGAGGCAAGGGGCAATCTGCCTTCAAATATCAGTAATGGCGGGCTTGGCTTTTTTGCTGCATGTTCTGTAGTAACCGATACGATTATTGTGGAATAAAATTACATTTGCATAAAAGTTTATCTTTGCGCCAATTTTAAAACATAGAAAAATGAAGAAATCAATCGCAATACTTGCAGGTGGTGGTCCTGCTCCCGGAATTAATACAGTTATTGCATCAGTAGCTAAAGTGTTTTTAAAAGACGGATATCGTGTAATAGGCATTCACGATGGATACAAGGGTCTGTTCGCCAGAAAGCCAGATCTTGTTGAAATGGATTTTGAAAGGTGCGACAAAATAATGAATCAGGGAGGCTCTTTCCTGAAAATGAGCAGGCATAAACCAAAAAATGAGGAGTTCAATCCTGATTTTTTTGTCAATAATAATGTGAAGTTATTGGTTACTATCGGTGGTGATGACACCGCTTCTACAGCAAACCGTATTTCAAAATATCTTGCTGACAATAATGTCAGTATTCAGAATATTCATGTACCGAAAACTATTGATAATGACCTTCCATTGCCTGAAGGCTCACCAACATTCGGATATGAATCAGCCAAAGAAGCAGGAGTTAGGATTGCTGCAACCATTTATGAGGATGCACGCACAAGTGGTAACTGGTTTGTGGTTTCAGCAATGGGGCGCGAGGCAGGGCATCTTGCATTTGGAATAGGTGCAGCATGCCATTATCCTATGATTGTCATTCCAGAGATGTTTGACAAATCAAGGCCGTCTTTCGATAAGATCACCAACCTTGTTATCTCATCTATAATCAAGCGCAAAATTCTTGGTATCGGCTATGGTGCTGCCATTATCAGTGAGGGTGTTTTCCATTTTATGACAAATACCGAAATTGAGGCAACAGGAATAAATTTCACTTACGATGATCATGGTCATCCCGAGCTTGGAAATGTAAGCAAGGCTCATATCTTCAATATGCTGGTTCAACGAAAACTGAAAGAGTTGAATATTGGAGTGAAAAGCCGTCCTGTAGAACTCGGATATGAATTAAGGTGTGTTGTTCCTACTGCTTTTGACCTTCTTTATTGCTCTCTTCTCGGAATAGGCGTAAAAAAAATATTTGATGAAGGCGCAACCGGTTGTATGGTAACTGTCGATCCTATAGGTGATGTTTCGCCTCTTTATCTTAAAGATGTTGAAGATGAAAACGGAAAAGTAAAACCCAGACTTGTGGATATAAACTGTCAGAAATCGCAATTGGTACTTCGTAACAATATGCATTTTATACGTGAGACCGATTATGTGGCTGCAAAACAATATGTTGAGAATCCGGAAGATTTTGATTTATTAAAGATATTAAACTGGGATTAGCTTCAATATTACTAAAAAACAGGCATCTATATTTTTTTTCCTTATCTCAAAGGAAAATATTACTTTTGTTTTCTTTTAATAATTAAAAAAATAATCTATCGATAAATAATACTATTAACCAACTATGTGGATCTATATTGTAAGGCATATTCTACGAAACAGGCTTGGTAACTTAATTGCTATTATGCTTTTGACAGTATTTATGGGTTACAAGGCTTCGCAAGTTAAAATGTCGTATGATTTTGGTAGTCTTTTACCCGCATCAGATACTGCAAGTATTATTTACAATGACTTCAAACAGCGATTTGGAAAAGATGGCACTGTGATGGTTATCGCCATTGAGGATAAAAATCTGTTTAATCTTGATGAGTTTGACGATTTTTATGATCTTACCTATAATCTCAAGAAGATCAACGGTGTTCAGGAGGTTATTTCCACTGCAAGACTTTTTGAACTGATAAGGAATGACTCCACAAAAAAGTTTGATTTCCGTCCTGTAGTCACCAGTAGGCCGGAAACCCAGAAAGAGCTTGATAGTCTTAAAAAAATTACATATAGTTTACCTTTTTACGACGGCCTGTTACTCAATAAGAAAACTGATGTCCAGCTTATGGCCATAACTCTTGATGAGAAAAAATTAAATTCAAAAGGCAGGGTTAAGCTGGCCGGGGAGATAAAAAGTATGGTCGATACATTTTGCGAAAAATATGATATAAATCCCCACTATTCAGGATTACCTTATATTCGCATAGTGACAGCAAAAATGCTTGAGGATGAAATGAAGCTTTTTGTAATCCTGGCAATGATTGTTGCTTCAATTATTCTGTTTATATTTTTCAAATCGTTTCAGGCCGTATTTTTCCCAATGCTTATAGTTGTTATTGCCGTTATTTGGGTGATGGGTACAATGTCGCTGCTTGATTATAAGGTAACAATGCTTACAGGAGTGTTACCCCCTCTTCTGATTGTGATTGTTGTGGAGAATTGTATTTTCCTGCTCAATAAATATTATGAGGAATACAGGAGTCATGGAAATAAGGTAAAAGCACTTTCACGGATGGTTCAAAGGATCGGGAATGCCAACCTTTTAACGAATGCAACTACTGCTGCCGGCTTTGCAGCTTTTATTGTTACCGGAAACAGACTTCTTGTTGAGTTTGGTGTTATCGCTTCCATAAATATTCTTGTTGCTTTTGTTTTGACCCTTTTCCTCCTCCCGATATTTTTCAGCTATCTTCCTGCTCCTTCCAAACGCCATTTCCGGCATCTGGAAAGAGGGCCGGTCAGTAAGATTATTGAAAAAGTTGTAATTGTAGTTTCCACCCGCCGGAAGGTTGTTTATATTATAACTATAACCTTGTTAATAATTGCGGCCATCGGAATGTGCAAACTTCAAACAACAGGCAGAATAGTTGACGATATCCCGAAGAATGACAAGCTATATACTGACCTGATGTTTATTGAAAAGCATTTTAAGGGTGTTATGCCTTATGAAATAATGATTGATACCAAAAAGAAGAAGGGTGTTGAAAAATTATCAACTATAAATAAAATCAATGAGCTGGAAAATATTCTAAAAACCTATCCCGAACTGTCAAAACCCTTATCAATAGCTGAGGTTGTGAAATTTTCAAAACAGGCATTCTATCGCGGAAATCCGAAGATGTACACAATGCCGAACAATCAGGAGAAAAATTTTATTTTTTCCTATGCTCCAAAAATGGAAAAAGGCAAAAAATCTATTTTGAGCTCTTTTGTTGATTCAACAGCTCGCTACACACGGATAAGTACGCAAATGGCAAATCTCGGCACCTTCGAGATACAAAGAATCAATGAAGAGCTACGCCCAAAAGTCGATTCCATCTTTCCTCCTTCAAAATTTGATGTATATTTTACAGGAACAGCACTGGTTTTTCTGAAAGGCACCAAATACCTTGTAAATAACCTGTTTACGAGTTTGCTTCTGGCTCTCGTAGTAATCACAATCCTAATGGCACTATTGTTTACCTCTATCAGGATGATTCTGATTTCGCTGGTTCCCAACATAATTCCGTTGCTTCTGACTGCTGCTATGATGGGCTTTGTCGGAATATCTATAAAACCATCAACCGTTTTAATTTTCAGCATTGCACTTGGCATCTCAGTTGATAATGCAATTCATTTTCTGTCGAGGTATAGATTACATCTGAAAATCAATGACTGGAGGATAAAAGATTCTGTAATACCGGCTTTGGAAGAAACAGGTTTCAGTATGATATATTCTTCGGTAGTATTGTTCTTCGGATTCATAATTTTTACTCTTTCGTCATTTGGCGGTACCGAATCTCTTGGCTACCTGATTGCTTTCACTCTTATTGTTGCACTACTGTCGAACCTTTTCCTGCTTCCCTCATTAATACTCACACTTGATAATCGTATTACAACAAAAGCATTTAAAGAACCGTTGCTCGAAATATTTGACGAAGAGGATGATATTGAGCTTAATGATCTGGAAATCGAACAGATTGATACCAGGGGGTCGGCATAAGAAAAAATACTCTATCTTTACATCGCATTTTTAAACTTAACTTTATGAAAGGAATAATTCTCGCAGGCGGTTCCGGGACAAGACTACACCCGTTAACTCTTGCAGTCAGTAAGCAACTAATGCCAATATATGACAAGCCGATGATATATTATCCTCTGTCAATTCTTATGAAAGCCGGAATACAGGAGATACTGATCATTTCAACACCCCAGGATCTGCCTCACTTTGAAAAATTGCTTGGTGATGGCAAAAAACTTGGCTGCAATTTTACCTATGCAAAGCAGGAAATTCCCAACGGACTTGCACAAGCATTCGTAATTGGAGAAGAGTTTGTAGGGAGCGATAAATGTGCTTTGATTCTGGGTGATAATATTTTTTACGGCGCAGGGCTTGAAAAGCTTCTGATTGAAAATAGCGACCCTGACGGTGGAATTGTTTTTGCCTATCACGTATCCGACCCGGAAAGATATGGTGTTGTTGAGTTTGATGAAACCAGGAAGGCAATTTCTATTGAGGAAAAACCTAAAAATCCAAAATCAAACTTTGCTGTTCCCGGTCTCTATTTTTATGACAATTCCGTTATTGAAATTGCCAAAA
>JAOZLR010000111.1 GCA_029934735.1 Bacteroidales bacterium | reverse complement strand
CAAAGATACAAATTAAAACCGGAACTTAATCCCACCAAAAAAGGTTTCCATATTATAATCAACCTGTTTTTCAATAGTATTGATGAAGTAGTTGTTTGTAAAAGAATACTTCTGCCAGGTGAAATATAGCAGAAGTCTGTTTTTTTTCAGGTTAATATTTAGATTTGTCCCATACCAATAGTTTAGTGTATTCGGACTATTATAAACCACAAAGGCATCTTCATCAACCAGATTTCGGGATTTGCCGTAAAGTATAAAGGGCTCGAGCCAGACAGATTTGAACAGCCGAACACCTACTTTTGATTTTATAATAGGCACTGGAGTATATTCTGTATCTTTATTTGTGAATTGATAAAGAAATTCAGCTCCAATATATAGGTTTGTATTCCCAAGCGGGTAATAATTAACCCCGATACCGGGTAAAATTTGATTGGCAGAATTAAGATATGATAAAGCAATAGTAGCTTTAAAATCGAAATTTGAAACACTCTTTGTGTACTTTATAAAACCAACAATACCATTCAAACTTGTTTTGTAATATAATTGGTTTGGACCTGAATTTCCATAACCCGGGCCCATACTTGATTCGGGATTTATTCCTTCAAGTTGAGTATTCACATAATGAATTGCTGCTTTAACGTTAGTTCCTTTCGAGAGAAATAAGTTCCCTGAGATGTAGTACTGAAACTGCTTTACGTTTTCATTAAAAGCCGTATCTGAATATGTTAAATCAAAAATTTTGTTTTTGCCATCAATATAACTGAACCCCTGAAATAGTGTGAATTTGCCTTTTGTATAGGTTGTCAGGTTTAGGTCAGCATACCAAAGGCTTTGCGATATTTTTTGGTTAAGGTTTTCATCAGATTCGATAGAGGCCTCATAATTATTAAATGTATAATATTTAAATTCCGCTCCGGCATTATTAAATAGATGTCTCTCGAAATTTATATTAAGCTTGTTCTTCAGGCTAACAGGAAGTGTTCTTCCAAACAATCTTGCATCTTCATACATTCCCGAAAAAAGATATGAGTAGTAAAGATATTCTGCTGCTGCCAAATCTTCGGGAGTTTCATTAACAAGGTTTTCAAAGAAGGGAATAGCTTTTCTGTATTTTTTTAGTTCATAATAAGCAACACCCATCCTGTATTGCAGGTAATAGAAATCAATCCCGTTTTCAAGTGATTCCTTGCCTGTTTCAATAAGCTTTTTCCATTCCTTCTGCTCATAAAAAGCATATGTCTTCGTGTCAACCGATAATGTATTGACAGTGTTTTGGGCGGTTGCTCTGAGCAAGGTGAGTATGAGTAATACAGAAATTAGTATCAGTTCTTTCTTTTGCATCTCTCTTCTCCTTTTTTATTTCCTTCTGAAAAAACTATACTCTTGATTCCCTTTCTGTCAATTAGTATTTGAAATTCCATACTCCCAACCTCTTTTGAAAAGATGTATTTTTTGATATCTGATCTGAGTTTTGCTTGCGATGGGGATAGTTCATTATCAAGACTTTCATAACGAATACTGTATCTTGATTTCAGGAAGAAAAAGAAAGGTGCAACAAAATCCTGCAAAAACAAGAGCCCACCCCTGAAAGTTTGATTAACCGGAAAGCTGTCGGTCATCTCAAGGTCTTTGTAATATCCTGTTTGTACTTTATACAGGGCAATATAGAATTTAAAAAGATAAGAGTTTCGGTTACCTACAAAGTTTTTGAAGTAATGAATTGTGCCGTCGTTATAGAAGTATGCAAATGAGTTTGATTTTTCACAGTGTATGTATGAATTATTATATACATCAGTTTTGACTTCCCAATTAATATCTACTTCCTCATTATTTTTTTCACAAGTGAATTTTAGTATTTGTCCGGGGATAAAATGTAATGCATTTTTGAGCAGTTCATTTGTTTGTATGTTGGAGACTATATCCCCTGTTTTTGGTTTGTCAAATGATTTTAGTTTAAAGCCGGATTTAGTTTTGAGTATAAATTGGCTTACCGGATAATCGAGTGTTTCTGATCCTATAAATGGTGTTGCCTGCATCTGAAAATGAATGTGCGGATAGGGCGATCGTCCGGAATTGCCACACACAGCCAGCACCTGTCCTTTTTTTACATATTCACCATTTGAAACCTTAATCGAACCAGGTTTTAGATGGCTGAGCTGTGAATAGAGGTATTCTGAATGTTTTATTACAATTGAGTTACCCCAATTCTGATTTATGTTAACATCTCCGATTTTATTATCGTCAATGCCATCTACAATCTCTGTTATAATCCCTGCCGATGTAGCCAGTACTTTTTTATTGTAGCAATAGTAATCGGTTAATTTTACACCATCACCTGTGAATTGGGTATTGTTCTCATCCTCAATAACAAAGTCCCAGGCATGTTTCCAGTCACCCTTGTGAGTGTATTCTCCGTTATAGCCTTGCATCACAGTCCATTCACCCCAAAATGGCAATGAAACAGGGAAGTATTGCTGTTCCAGAAAGCGTTCATTTGCATTTTTGTGAAAGTAAAGATTTTTTTCAGGTGAATACTGCTGAACCAAAACTTCTGAGAGCCTGTTGTTTCGGCTAATCCGTAACTTCAACGAATAGAGAAACAGAAGAACAATGATGTTAAAAGGCAGAGAATATATTGAGAGGTTGAATGTGATAAAAACCCTGTTAAGACTAAGAGTCATTAGCACAACTATAGGCAGAAGCAGAACAATCCACAGATAAGAATATCTGGAAGGCACTACAAAGAAACCTCCCAGTGCTATTGAGGTTAAAATAAAATTAAAACCGATATAATTATAGCTTAGAGTAGTGATGTCGGCTCCTATAAGTTGATAAAAATAATATGCTGTAAAAAAACCGAGAAGCGATAATGTGAAGGCAATTCTTGAATAGATAAGAACACCGATAGCTATCAAAATTCCTGATAAGACATTATATTGAAAAAAGATTGCTCCGAGTGAAAGAAAATATACTTTAATAGAATTAGCAAAGTTGAGGTCATTCCACCAATTATATAAGTCAACAAGATTTTGCCCTCCTATCAAATAGAGCTCATTAGCTTTATATAACCCCCTTTCACTTACACCAAGTGCCCCAAAATCGTATCCGGACAATACAATGATCCATAGTCCGAAAAGGAAAGGAATACTTAAAAATGGCAGTCCGTATTTTCCAAGAACACCCTCAAGGGTGACTGTAATAAAGAAGGTTAGTACTGAGATGATAAATACTATGATGAATAATTCAAATCCCGGTTGATACAAGAGCCCTGTTCCTAAACCAACCAAAAGGCTGTTAAAACCGTACGAGCCTTTGATGGTGTTAATTCTGTTGTAGCCAAGACCGAAAGCAAGGCTATTTGAAACTAAAATGGCCACAAGCCCCGAAAGCCCTGCATACACGTCAAAAAAGCTGACGATTAACAGTATGATAGCAAATATTTTATTGTCAGAAAAGAATATCTGCGAATAGCTATTCAATATTCCTTTTAGGAAATCTTTTATGTCGTTTGTGTTTTTCAAAGTGTCTGAAAATTCAATTTGTAAACGATTTTAATTTTAGTCTAAATAACAGCTAACCCTTTCAGTAAATCAGGTGTTTGTATCCGTTGAGTGTTTATCATTTTAGATACTCCGGTACTTTTTCGAGCTGGTCGAAGTTCTTTTTTGTCTCATTTTCTCTTATAATATGAACATTCTTATCCATATCAATAATTACTACATTAGGCCTGAGAGTGATAAATTGCAGCCATTGAGTCATATTGTAAGCACCTATCCTGCTAATAACCACATGGTCTTTTTTGTTAAGGAGCGGGAATTGAATGGCAGCCCTTATCACATCAATATTCATACACAAAGGTCCGTAAATGGTTGTGTCCTCAGTATGATGCGTTGTTTCCTGTGCTGGTACAATATTGTGCTCGTACCAAAATGAAGTGAATAGCATATTAATACCAATGTCAATAATTGTTGATCGTCTCCCGTCGGCAAGGCGTTTGTTGGCAAGAACAGTTCCCAGCAGGTAACCTGCATCATCAATCAATGCTCTTCCTGTTTCGAGAAATAATGTTGGAAGATTATCGGGATCAATTTCAGAATTTATCAAGGCATTTGTTATTGCTTCTGCGTAGTCATCAAACGACGGGCAGGTATCAGTTCCTGGAAGATATGCTCCTTTGAGAGTGTTTTTTGATGCAAACCCGCCACCCATGTCAATATATTTTACCTTATGACCATATTTCTTATCTACCCTGACAGCGAGCTCAGCAAGTTTGTATGCTGCTACACCATAGGCATTCGGTGTCATGATGTATGTTCCTATGTGTGTGTGTAGCCCCACAAGGTCAACTTTTTCATTTAGCATAATTCTGTTGAGTGCATTCCATGCCTCTCCGTTTTCATAATTGAATCCAAACCTATCCCATTGAGGATAAATACCTGTATCCATATTTACACGAATCGCAAGTTTTGGAGTTTCCTCAATCTTATCTGCCAGTTTCATTATCAAATAAAGCTCATCAAAATGATCAACATGTATTAAAGAACCATTTTTTATGGCTTTTGTCAAATCTTCCTCGCTTTTATCCGGGCCGTTGAATATTATATTTGATCCGGGAACACCGTTATCAATAGCTTTATCATACTCAAAACCGGAAACCACTTCTGCCCAGGAGCCAAGCTTATGATACAAACGACAAACCGCATCTAAATAGTTGGTTTTATATGACCAGGCAAACTGAACTTTGGGATATCTGGTTGAGAAAGCTTGTTTCGCCTTGTTATATGTCTCTCTGATTTCTCTTTCGGATATTACATATAATGGTGAATCATAATCTTTAAGTAAATCCTTGACAGCTAAGCCGTCGATTTCAGATATGATATTTATTTTAGTTTGTGTACCGAATTTATTGGAAACTCCTGCGTTAATTCTGTTTATTATCGGCCTTTCATATTTTTGTTTTTTCATAATATTAGTCATTTCTGTTTTTATAATTCTCCATTAATTGATAATTTCTCAAACTGCTGAATGTCTCCGATAAGATCGTAAGAGTACCGGATAAACATTTTCCCAACTTCATAACTTTTATATGGTTCGACATTCATACCCAACGCAAGTTTAACCAACGCTTCCGGAATATTCTGACCAGCACCAACAGCAAGGTAAACCCAGGCAGGAATACGAGGATTTATCTCGATCATATAATAATCATTATTCACTGTTTTTATCATTTCCAGTTCCATTCCGCCACGCCATTTTGTTTTAGAAATCAGGTCAGTGGTTATTTTGAGCATATTTTTGTCGCTAAGAGTAATACCTCCCCAGCCTTTACCCTTGTCAGTTATATATTGCTTTCGCATCGGAACTGCCCCTATTGTGTTTCCTTTGCCATCGCCCAGGGCAACAACATTTACCTCTGTTCCTCTTATAAACTCCTGAATGATAATTGGAAGGCCCCATTTTGCACTTATTTTATTGAAATGATTTGATACCTGATCATCATTGTAAGCAATGTATGCATCATAGAACTTCCCTTTCACAAGAACAGGGTATTGAAACTCGTTTTTTATATTCTGTATATCCCAGTGTGAAGTTATATCTTTACTATAGGGAACCTTTATCTCATATTTTTTCCCATAAGCAGGAAGGTTTGATTTCTGCCGCTCTTCAAGTTGCTCTGTAGTCGGTAAAAACGTACTAATTCCCATCTCTTTGAGCTTATCTTCAGATTTCATAAAGGTGAACAGCTCAGCATCAAAATTAGGGATTAAAACATCTATATTCTCAACAGAGTTGATATATGCTAATCTTTCCATAAGAGCCTCTGAGCCTGATGAAGGATATGGAATCTGGTAGGCTTTATCAACAATGTCTTTCATATAAATTCCTGGCTCAAGATTCTCGTAAGCTAACCCGATAATCCTTGCGTCAAACTCTTCCGATTCCCTGATCCCTCTGATAACAGGAACACCTGGCCCTGGATTGTCGGTGTTGTTTAATCCTGTTACAGCCACTACAATTTTTTTCTTTTTCATAATCAGGCTTGTGGTTCTGTAAGATTAAACTGTTTCAGCATATTTAAAAAGTCGTAATAGTTGTTTTCAAAAGTATCGGAGTCAACTTCATATTGTTGTAATACAAAATCGGAAATTTCTTTTTGGTCATCCCCATCTTTAAGAAGGGTTAAAATCTTAACACCTAAAGGATTTAGCGAAAATGACTCACCTGTTGTGGGGTCGAAAACAAATCCCGAATCACTGATTGCAATATCTTTTTTTATATTCATATTACTATTGTCTTAATGTTTATTGGAAGAATTATGCGGCGAAAATATACGTAATATATATATTAACAGTTATAAAATTTTGTAAAAATGTTATATTTTATTATCTTTGGGGATTAAAATAGAGGGGAACAAGCTCATATTAATTCAGTTATAAAGTGAAAGAGGCATTATTTTATACAAGACAATATGGTGAGGATATTCAATGCACATTATGTCCTCATAATTGTGTGATAAAAGACGGCAGGAGAGGAGTCTGCAGGGTTAGAAAAAATGTAGAGGGAAAGTTAGTATCAGAAAATTATGGAAAGATTTGCTCAACGCATTTTGACCCGATTGAAAAGAAGCCGTTATATCACTATTTTCCAGGCAAGATTGTTTTTTCAGTTGGAAGTCTGGGATGTAATTTGCATTGCAAGTTTTGCCAGAATTGGGAGATTTCGCAGACCGGTGTTAAAGAATACAAGCAACTTCCTGATTCTTCACCTGAGAATATTGTTAGCCTGGCATTAAAGCAAAAGGATAATTTTGGGATTGCATACACCTATAACGAGCCGATAGTGTGGTATGAGTTTATGCTTGATACTGCAAAACTTGCACACGCTAAAGGACTGAAAAATGTTATGGTAACCAATGGGTTTATCAATCCGGAGCCTTTAAAAGCATTAATGCCATATATTGATGCTTTTAGTGTTGACCTTAAGGCAATAACCGAAGAGTTTTATAAAAACTATACCTTGTCAAGACTAAATCCTGTACTGGATAGTATTAAAATGATTAAAGAGGCAGGAAAACATATCGAAATTACAAACCTCGTGATAACGGAGACCAATGATGATGTGAGGGAGTTTATGAATATGACCGAATGGATTGCTACGAACATTGGTGATGATACGGCACTTCATATATCGCGCTATTTTCCTATGTATAAAATGAATAAGCCGTCAACCAGCGTATCAAAGCTTTTAGATTTGTATGAGATTGCAAAACGTCGACTGAAATATGTTTATATTGGAAATGTAAGAACTGGCGAGGGGCAGGACACTGTTTGCCCGAAATGTGGAAAAACAGTAATTTCACGAATGGGATATTTTACTGAGGCTTCCGGACTTGATAAAAATGGCAGTTGTTCAGGCTGTGGAGAAAAGATATTATGTGATAATTGTATTTAATAATAGATAAATGTATAATTATGAAAAGGTTAATTTTAGTTCTATTCGTGTTTTCTTTCTTTACGTCGATACAGTCACAAAATAGCCTGGAATTGGTTGACCAGGGAAAAATGTGGAGTTATTTTGAGCATTCCGCCGGAGGTCCTCCCGGCTATAATGTAACTTTCTATCATAAATTTGAAGGAGATACAGTTATTGATCAATTTTATTATTACAAGGTGTGGGAAGCAACCG
This sequence comes from Bacteroidales bacterium, assembly GCA_029934735.1. Classification (GTDB taxonomy): domain Bacteria; phylum Bacteroidota; class Bacteroidia; order Bacteroidales; family JAADJA01; genus JAADJA01. Next base: position 232 of record JAOZLR010000111.1, on the reverse strand, counting down.
ATGAACTCTATCAGAACTGGTACCCTTATGGATACATTAGGTCTGATTGGGAAGGGAGCGTTTATTATTTGGATAATTTGTTTAATGGAGGCCTGATATACAAGTTTAATGTTGCGCCAGGGGATACATTTGAAATCTATAACAAGAATATAATTTTTACGGCTCTGGTTGTTTCGGTAGATTCGGTACAGATTTCTCCATTAAACGAGACCAGGAAAAGGATTACAATTAC